>CANOCU010000079.1 GCA_947564645.1 uncultured Lachnospiraceae bacterium | reverse complement strand
CATTGAAACGGAGACGTTTACTGTTGTACGTTGCAATGAATTCTGACAGAAATGACAATTGCCCGTGGAAGGGCCTGACATTTAAAAATGAGAAAAATAATACGGTATTCATGAACCGGTAAAATACTTAGGCTCAAGGTGCCGTATTATCATGTGATCTTGTAATTGTGGCAGAGTAAAGATGGATTATTAAACTAATTTTGAAGTTGTGTATAATGAACAAGAAATGGCGGTAGCAATCATACCGCTCTGGCGGTTTTCGCAGTAATGTTGATCTTGCAATATTATGGATAGATAAGGTCTCGATTGTGTGTTACAATGGGAATGTGTAAAGAAAAATATTAATCATTGAAAGAAAAAAGGAGTAGTATAAATGAGTACATTAGAATATACCATTTCATTATTAGAAACGATGCCCGAAGAAAAACTGAAGGAGATCCAGAATTATATTCAATATATTATCTTTAGAGATGATGCAACTATGCCGTTTAAACCGCTAAGTGAGGAAGAGATTGTCAAGCAGCTTACGGAATCCACGATAAAAAGTGATATGGGCGCAACAACACAGGCTGATGTGGTGTCCCAGAGAATGAGGGAAAAATATGCAATATAATGTAACTGTCTCTGATTTGGCATGTGAGCAATATGACAAGTTCTTAAATTATATTTCTCATACATTATTAAGTCCACAGGCAGCGGATAGTCTGATGCGGGATTTTGATACAACAATAGACATTTTGGAAGAGCAAGCGGAGAGTTTTGGATATTGCAAAAGTGAACGTTTGAGGAATCAGGGATTTCATAAGATTCATTTTAGGCAACACAGATATTTATTTGTATACAGAATAAAGCGGGATAGCGTAATTGTTGAAGGCATGTATCACGAATTGCAGGATTATGAGAATTCAATAGGATGATGGTTATAGACATAATGAAAGCAACTGCCCAAAATGGCGATGTGAATAACACACAAAACGGAGATTGAAAGTCAATGTTTATGCACATTCACAGAGTGTACCGTAGAAATGAAGAAGGCCCGAGACAGGGCATTGAAACATTCTCAGCGACGGCACTGTCTTCTGGGTTGCCAGAGTGGAAGGGTCCAACATTTTAAATGAGAAAAATAATACGGCATTCATGAACCGGTAAAATACTTAGGCTCATGGTGCCGTATTATCATGTGATCTTGTAATTGTGACGGATCAAGGATACACAATTCAACCACATATATAATTGGTTGTGCAATGAATAGAAAATGGCAAAAGGACGTAACTTACAGATAGTTTTCGTAGGATTTTTTGATGGCGGAGATGATTTCCGTCTTAATGTCTTCCGGGGAGGTAACTTTAACGTAATGTCCCAGGAAGAGAATGCTGCGGATGATTTCTTCTTTCTGGAATCTGTAGTAATAAATATTCATGATAAGCTTTTCATTTCCCTTGTCGTAACAATAGGTATCAAATGACGAGAAGAGGTAAGCGCATCGGTCGTAGGCCTCATGCCGATTCGATATTTCGATTGTCACAGGAGTATCTACTTTTGCAACTCGTAATGATTGCTCGAAATCCTGCAGGAACTCTTCGTAATTTTCTACAGGGCCATCTATTTCTACCCTGGAAAGATTATCCAAATTCATTTTCACAGGTCTTTTGTCTGCAAGCGGACAACACGACAGAGCAAAGGAATCGAATTGTGCCGAGTACTCAAGCTTATACGGAATTACCTTTTGATCAGTGTAAACTTCCCCCGAGTAACTGTTATTCGTTATGATAAGGGTTCGGTGTTTGCGGATTGCCGTTACTATTCTTTTGAAATTAGCAGTATACTCAGGCGTAATTTGCAGGCTGTTGTCCGGAGAAAGACTGCGCAGATCGACATAATCGGGCTGCATTGGGTAACTTGCCAAATCTCCGTCGGCGGCAAGAGCCTTGAGCAGTCGTTTCTTCAGATCAGGCTCGATAAATAAGTCGGATTTTTTGTTCTGCAGGATATAATAGAGCCATGCTTTCTCTGCGATAGTGGCTCTGACCGGGACGGAAATCTGGCGGATGGGCTGCATCCTGCCGTCTCTCTCATAGAGCAGTGCAGCGTTAACTTTTCCGTCTGCAGCGTGGTTCAGGAGTACGTGGATGAATTCCTCGAATGTTCTTTGGGATTCACCGCAGAGCTGCGATCTCATTTCTTCTGAGGAAACAGCCAGAGAGTCGTCATTAAGGCAGGAATTTATATAGTTGGTCATATAGGCAAAGCTTTTATTTTTATATTTATGAAATAACTTATAGCGGTCAAATAGCTCATCCATATTGTTCCAAAGCCTCCTTAAAGTCTGTTTTTAGTTTGGCGGCGAGTTCCGGATTGGTCTGTGCATCGACTTTTGCATAAGGGCCGAAGCTGCGGATCCATGGAACAAGCTCCAATTCGTTTTTGGTTTTTACGGTAAAATCAACGATTCCGTTTCCACGCTCGGATATCGTACCGTGATGTCTTGTCGATCGCAGTCGGTACAGCAGCTTACCGTATTCCGGCTCCGGGAAGGTAAAGTGGATCGTCACCGTGGAAACAGAATCACCAGGGGCGGTGTTCCATACGTTTTCCATATATTGACGGTACAACTGATCATAGTACGGATGGATATCGGAGGAGCCGTCATAGGAGGGGATGCATTCATATTTGCGGGGCTGTTGGATCTCTTCATTTGTGGAAATCTTCTCAATGGAAGCGATACGAGGCAGGCAGAATGCCCGGTCATGATAACTGTATCCGAAAAGGTACTGTCTGCCATATTGAAGATCGATCACTATTTTCATAGGAAGAATGTCATATTCCACCGATTCTTTGTTTTTTGCTTTGTAAAAATAATGGAAAGCTTCTGCAGTATGAATGGCATTGATGATCTTCCAGGTGATATCATCGTCTATTACGGATTGCAGGCGGTGATTTTTGTATTGGAATACCGGATTTTCCTGTTTGTTAAAGAAACTCTTTATTTCAGGCATAAAGGCAGCCTGAGAATACGAGTTGATTGTTGCAGACAAGTAGTAACCCGGCACCGTGAGAAAGGTACAGTTATAAAAGAACTGTGTCATAAGCTGTACGGTGGACAGTTCATCTGCATCGAGTTCTTCGAACAGATCTTTTGAAAGTCGATAGGCGCCTTTTGCTGTTTCCACAATAATTCCCAGATCGGCAAGGGCTTTGATCTGGGGCTGGATTTTTGCATACTTGAAAAGGTGTTCGCTATATTCGGGATTTCCTTTAATACCACTGTAATGTGTTAACATTTTTTGATTTGCCTCGAAGACCAGAGACAGCGTCGCAGGCAGATCTTCCGCTTTCAGCGTAAATTCCTGATCAAAGTCCATGCAGGTATCTTCTCCCGCATCTTCCTCTTTTCCTGGAACAGGTTCATATGGCGCCGGATCGGGGCCGGAGTCGGGATCCACACAGGTAAATGCCTGCATCAGACAGAAATAGATGAGAAAATCATCGATTTTGTAGGAACAGTGCTGATAGGTCTCTGCAAGATAATTTACCGGACAGAGGAAGGGATCGTACAGAAGACGGAACTTTTTTCCGGACTTTGCTTGTTTTGTTTTGTGTTCCTGCAGAAACTGTCCGTCAATATAATTCTCAATGCGTTTTTTGATGTCATAAAAGGTGCGGGAACTTGTTATGAGACCCTTTTGGGACAGCTCTTCTATGGAGAAACTGCCATACAGATAGAAGTAGCGCAGCAGTTCACGAATGATACTGTAATGGAAGATGTCGTTTTGGAATTTGCTGGTGTCTTTTGTTTTGGCCATGGCTGTTTCCTTTGTGTTTTCGCAGGTTTTTTAGGAAAGTGTGAAATCCGGTTGTGCTAATGTAGAGGTCAGATAAAGTGTTGGCAGGAACCGGAAGAAAATTTGTTATGTTGTTTACTATATTGATAGCAAAATTATAGCAGAGGTATCCCTAAAACACAATTAAGAAAGTGCTTACTATCTTGTATATCAGGCAGCAGGGCTCAAAGAAGGAGAAAAGACAGGCTGTGAACAGTTGGATCGCAGGGAAGGAAGCAGAAATGGAGCATGGATCTGAAAGCCCATAAAGAGCATGGGATCTGGTGGGCTTTTCCAGATAAAGTCAAAGAAAGAGGAGGTGCAGGATCATGGAAAACACTGATTTCCCGGTAATGTCATGGCAGGATGTCAATAACGCTGAATGCGATGAAGCCAGCTTATTTGACATGTGTTCCTGGGGCGAAGTCAATTAGGTATTTGACGGGCTGAAATATTGACAGGATGGCAGGCTGACGGCGGATAATATCGTCGTCGGCCTGCCATAGAGAGAGGAGAAGAAGAGTGCAGATTTATCTATTGCTCACGGAGAACTGTAATTTGAATTGTTCCATGTGCATCAGGGGAAAACAGAAGGGGGTTGATTTGGATTTTGACCGGCTTCAGAGGATCGTAGATGAGAACGACTTTGCAGAACATGATATTGTGATAACAGGCGGAGAGCCTTTTCTGCACAGGGAATTTGTGCGGATTGTAAAATTAATGTGCAGCGTATCGAGAACAGTCACAGTCGCATCAAACGGAACCTGTGGAGAGCATCTTGATGAGTTGGTTCCCTATGAGAATCTTTCTTTTCAGATCTCACTGGACGGTGGCAAAGAAAAACACGATCAGATCAGAGGGGAGAAGGCTTTCGAGAGAACCTGGCAGACGTTATTGAGACTGGAGAAGCTTACCTTAAATTACGCAGTTGCATCTGTAGTCAGCCATAAGAACAGAGATGAAATAGCAGCGTTGATACCGGAATTAGAGAAATTGTCTCATATGAAATATTGGCGGGTATCCTATGAGATGCCTTTCGGGAGCGCCGGTTTTGAAGCAATGATGAGTGCTGACGAGTGGAACTGCTTTGTCGACGAGCTGTTGGGAAGGGTTAATTTCAGGCTCCTCATTCAGAAAATATTTCCCTTTGACTTATATGAGAAAGAGAAGGTGAGGCTGGAACAGGCGCCTTCAGGACGCAAACGAAATCTGAATTGCGGCAGCGGCAGAAACAAGATATATGTCTATCCGGATTTTAAGGTATATCCATGCACCTGCTTGACCGATTTCTGTGTAGGCGATCTGAGTAAGCAGACGTTAATCGAGATCCTGAACGGTGAACGGAACAAGATTTTTGCAGAATATAAGCTGGCAGACGAAGCAGAGTGTCATAACTGCGAATATCGAAAGTTTTGTAACGGAGGATGTATGGGAATGTCTTATCACTATTACGGGAAATTAGGAATGGGTGATATAAGATGTCCCAAGCTGAGGGGAAGGTAATGAAGAGGATTTTTTATTTCAATATTACATATGGATGCAACAGCAATTGCCTGTTTTGTTACTCGCATAACACGCGGCATAATGCAGAACCGTACAACGAAATGGCCGCCGGGCAGTTTTTTGACTATCTGGAGGAGCAAAAGCTTTCTGAGGATGACCGTGTGATCATCAATGGGGGAGAGCCGTTGCTGCACTCTGCGATCGGAAAGATACTCAGCGGACTGATTTCTTATGGCTGTGAAGTATTGGTCTATACGAATGGACGTTTGATCAGGAATTATGATCTCACCAGTTTAAATGAGAAATTCCGGTTTATTATCCCGATCCATGGATATGAGGAGATTCATGACAGGATTACGAGAGTGAAAGGCAGCTATCGGGAAACGCTGGGAGGACTTAAATATCTTGTGGAGCAGACCGACTGTCTGACTGATGTAAAATTGATTCTGAACAATCAAATGATAGAAGAAGATCCCTGCGGCGAAAAGACATTGCAGGCATTTGAGAGGGAGATCCTGTATGATCATGCCATACATCTGACCAGAATGGCGGATACCATTGTGTCCTCCCGTAATGGATGCAAAACCATAACAAATGAGGATGCGTCCCGGTTTATGAAATTCTTTTTTGACTATTTTAGTCAGCGTCATGTCAGGATCAAGCTATTTGACAGCTGCATAAAAAGTTTGGAGTTGCTGACAGACTGTAGTCCGGAAAGGTATCCGGATGGCCTGGTGGTCTATTTTAAAGATAAGAATCAATATCGTATCATGGATCTGACCCGGAAGCGGATGGACTGTATGGCAGATTGCCCTTTTGCTGACCGGTGTATGTCAGCGGTGGATGAGTATAAGGTATTGGAGTTTTTTGAAAACAGAATTTATGAAAATTTGGAGTGAATGATGGTACATGAAATTGCTTTAACAATCAAACCGACAATGAAATGCAACATGAGATGTAAGCACTGTTTTAATGGAGACGATCTGAAGGGAGACAAGATGCTGGGAGCCGGAACTGCCTGTCAGTTCATAGAAGCGGCCTGCAGAGAGTATAGCGATGTAAAAGTGACTTTTCATGGCGGGGAACCGACACTTGCGGGCAATGCCTTTTACAGGGAAGTTTTCGCATTTCAAAAGCAGATGGCCGGCAGATATCAGGTTAAGTTCTCGAATAACTTTACAACAAACGGGCTTTTGCTGGATGATGAGCTGATCGATCTATTGATCGCGAATCATACGTTGATCAATATATCTTTTGACGGACCATATCATGACTGCTTGCGGCAGCATGGGGAACGGGTCTATGAAAGGATAGGCCGGGTGAAGGAGAAGGGAGGAAGCGTAAGAGTCTTTTGTACAATCTCCAGGGAATCTTATGAGCATTTACTGGAAATATATCAGTGGTTCAATGAGAGAGGGATTGATTTTAAGGTATTACCGATCGAACCCAGAGGGTACGCTGCCGTTGACCGGAAACTACTGATGGACACGGACCGATTTATTCGTGTTTTGGCAGACACCTATCGATATTGGATCAGGGATCAGTCATGTCGGATCAGATTTTATACGTTTGAAGAATTTGCATCGCTCAGAAGGGATGCCCAGTTTAAGCCATTTTGGTTTCATCGGGAAATTGCATTAAATCCGGATGGAAAGATTTATCCGTTTGGGAGGCCGAATGATGTTCAGTTCTGTCTGGGAGAACCGACGGATAACTTCCGCATAAGCAGCTGCTTTTCTTCAGATGAATATAAACGAATGCTGGGAATATTGAGGAGGCTGCGGGAAGAGTATTGTATCGGCTGTGATTCTTCCGGCGCATGCAATGGCGTATGTCTTTGTATGTCTTATATGTATGTTCAGGATGATGCTTTATTGCGGTATAGTTGTAAGCAGTCTGCTCGGATCTTTCAGGCTATTTTGGAGATTAACGATGAGATCATGGATGATTTCAGGCGGGGAGAAACAGAAAAATACAGTGCTGTCATAAAAAGTAAGTTTGTAGAAAACGATCAGATATTTCAGTTGTTTTTGTGATTGTCTTGTGTTATTAGTATATATAAGAGAAACAGCAGGAGACTTTAGGGAGCAGGTAATGTCTTTCCGGAGTTTCAGGATATTTTAAAGAATGCCCGGAGTGCGGGCATTCTTTGTATCAGCCAGGAGTTTGCTTAAGGGATATTATGGAGGGCGTTATGGAGAACTGGACACAGGGCTGGCTTGCCTATGATCCCCGGAGGGATGTGGGAGGCGCACAGCTGACGGGCAGGATCAAAATAACAGGATTTGACAAGGAACAGCCGATTGTGCGAAATGCCGTTGCGGAGTTTCGCAGGGGGATCCGGGGGATGCTGGGAGGCCGCGTGACATTACTGCATTCCGAAGAACTGCGAAAGGGTGTGCTGATCAGCCGCCAGCCCGGGATACCGGAGGAAGGATATCGGATCCGGGAAGCGGATGGGATATTACATGTGGATGCTTCCGGGGAAGCGGGGGTCTTGTATGGCATATTCCATATCCTGCGGCTGATCGCCATGGAAGAGGCGCTTGTTGGAATCGATGTCACCTGCAGGCCGGATAATCCGCTCAGGATGTACAACCACTGGGACAACCTGGACGGGAGCATCGAGCGGGGCTACTCCGGTGATTCTTTTTTCTTTCAGAAGAATAAGATACTGGTGAACCGGCGTACCAGGGATTACTGCCGTCTGGCGGCCAGCGTGGGGATCAACGGCGTGGTGATCAATAATGTGAACGTGAAGGAGGCCGCCTCTTGGCTGATCACCGAGCGTTACCTGGGGCAGCTTAAGGGGATGGCCGGTCTTTTTGCCGGGTATGGGATCAGGCTTTACTTAAGCCTGAATTTTGCGGCGCCCATAGAGCTTGGCGGTCCGGACAGTGCGGACCCTTTTGATGAGGATGTGAGAGCCTGGTGGCGGCAGAAGATCGCGGAGGTCTATGAGGCGGTCCCGGAACTTGGCGGCTTCCTGGTGAAGGCGGATTCGGAGGGGCGGCCCGGACCTTTTACTTATGGCAGAACGCAGGCGGACGGGGCGAATATGTTGGCGGATCTGGTGAAGCCTTACGGGGGAATCATCCTCTGGCGCTGCTTCGTCTATAACTGTACGCAGGACTGGCGGGACAGGACGATGGACCGCGCCCGGGCGGCCTATGATAATTTCATCGGTACGGACGGGGATTATCGGGACAATGTGATCCTGCAGATTAAGAACGGTCCCATGGATTTCCAGATCAGGGAGCCGGTCTCTCCGCTTTTCGGAGCGCTGCACAGGACGAACCAGATGCTGGAAGTGCAGATCGCGCAGGAGTATACCGGGCACCAGATCGATGTGTGTTATCTGATCCCGATGTGTAAGGAAGTGCTGGACTTCAATACCTGCGCCGCGTGTCCTTCCCGTAACAGCTGTACCGCGTCTGCAGCCTGCTGTGAGAAGAGGCGTACGGTGGCGGATGTGGTAGGCGGCCGAGTAATGCACAACAGGAATGCGGGGATCTGCGCGGTATGCAATACGGGAGATGACGGGAACTGGACGGGAAATGAACTGGCGGGTGCAAACTTCTATGGGTTTGGCCGTCTGGCTTATGATACGGGACTGTCCGCGGAGAGGATCGCGGAGGAATGGATCCGGCTGGCCCTTTCCAATGACAGGGAAGTGGTGGAGCATGGGAAGAAGATCCTCCTGATGTCCAGGGAGACTTATGAGAAATACACCAGTCCGTTGGGCATCGGCTGGATGGTGACGCCCATGGAGCACTACGGGCCCAGTGTGGACGGCTACGAGTATTCCAGGTGGGGCACCTATCACCGGGCGGACCGGCAGGGGATCGGGGTTGACCGGACGGATCGCGGGACGGGGTATGCACAGCAGTATGCGAAGCCCGCGGCCGACCTGTACAACTGTGCGGAAATCTGTCCGGAGGAACTGCTGTTGTTCTTTCATCATCTGCCCTATCGGTACAGACTTCGGTCAGGGAAGACGATCATCCAGCATATTTACGATACGCATTTCGAGGGCGTGGAGGAAGTGGAGGAGATGATCGGGCTCTGGAAGGAACTGGAGGGGAAGATGGAGGAGCGGATCTATCGCAATGTATTGGAGCGGTTTGACAGGCAGCTTCTTAATGCCAGGGAGTGGCGGGACCAGGTGAACAGCTACTTCTACAGGAAGAGCGGCATACCGGATGAAAAGGGACGGAAGATTTACTGATGCTTATGCAGGGACAGAGTGACCTGGATAACGATAAATGCGGACAACAGGCGCAGGAACGGCGGAAAAGTTGAAAATGAGACTGATGCATTCGGAATGGCAGGATCGGGTGAAGCACTGGATACGCACTTTGAAAGATGATTTCTATGAGCCTTTGGGAGAAATTGCCTGGGAGGCTTTTACCACCATGGAATATCTGACGCCGGAGGAGGCGCTGCAGGGAAGCTTTGTGCCTGTAAGCCCCGGATATACATGGGGAAAGGAGTGGGAGTACGCCTGGTTTCGGGGCGGCATTACGCTTCCTGAGAGAGCACGGGGGGAACGGATTGTGATGGATTTAAAGCCGGACGGGGAATCTGCGCTGTTTGTGAACGGGAAAGCTTTCGGCACTTATCGCGCTTCCTGGGTGGATGAACCGCATCACTTTATGGAGGATAATGTGCTGACTTTTTGTGCGGAAGGCGGAGAGCATTTCGAGGTGCTGATGGAGACTTACGCGGGACATTTTATGCCGGAGGCGCCCACGGGCGGCTGCTGTACCGGTCCGGTTCTGCCCGGGGCCTATCAGGATCAGGCGATAGAAGGCGCGAGAAGCGTTCTTGGAAAAGGTACCTACGGCATCTGGAATGAGACGGCATACCAGCTATATATGGATGTGACGACGTTACAGATGTTGTTGACCACTCTGGACGAGACTTCCCTGAGGGCAGCCAGAATCGCAAAGGCTTTGGAGCAGTTTACTCTGCTTGTCGACTTCGAACAGCCGCGGGAGGACAGAATTGCTTCCTATCAGGCGGCGAGAGAGGCGCTTAAGAGTGTGATGGAGGCGAAGAACGGTTCCAGTGTGCCGGTATTTTATGCGGTGGGCAACGCGCATCTGGATCTGGCATGGCTGTGGCCTATGGCGGAGACTTATCGTAAGACGGAGCGGACCTTCGCGGCGCAGCTGCGTCTGATCGAGGAATACCCGGAGTATAAGTTTATCCAGAGTCAGCCGGCATCTTATGAAATGTGCAAAAAGCACTATCCGGAGCTTTTTGCAAGGATCAAGGAGGCGGTGAAGAGCGGACAGTGGATCGCGGACGGCGCCATGTGGGTGGAGCCGGATACCAATATGGCGGGCGGTGAGGCGCTGATCCGTCAGCTTGTTCATGGCAAGCGCTATTATCAGGAGGAATTCGGTGTGGACAGTCAGATCTTGTGGCTGCCGGATACGTTCGGTTATACGGCGGCACTGCCTCAGATCCTGTTGGGATGCGGCGTGAAGTATCTGGTAACGCAGAAGATCTTCTGGTCTTACAATGAGGGGGAACAGTTTCCTTATCATTATTTTACCTGGGAAGGGATGGACGGATCACAGGTTACTTCTTTCCTGCCGACAAGCTATACTTACCGCACCGATCCGGTGGAGGCGAACAGGATCTGGAGGGAGCGGACGCAGCTGCAGGATCTGGATGCCTTTCTGATGCCGTTTGGTTATGGGGATGGCGGTGGTGGTCCGGCCAGGGACTTCGTGGAATATGCAAGACGGCAGGAGGATCTGGAAGGAAGCGTGAAGGTGAAGATGGAAGGTCCGCTTACGTTTTTCCACGATATGGAAGCGCAGGGCGGCCCGGTCAATACCTATGTGGGAGAGTTGTATTTCAGCGCACACAGAGGAACTTACACTGCGCAGGCAATGATCAAGCAGAATAACCGCCGCAGTGAGCTTGCGCTGCGGGAGATGGAACTGTGGAGCTGTCTGGCGATGGCGGGCGGTATGTCATATGATCTGTCCCGCGCGGATGCGCTCTGGAAGGAACTGCTGCTGCACCAGTTCCATGATATCCTGCCGGGATCCAGTATTGCCCGGGTTTATGTGGAGGCAGAGGAAGCGCACGGCAGGATTCAGAGAGGCGCCAGAAAGATGCGGGAGCAGGCGCTCGAGGCCCTGACAGGCTGGTCCGGGGAAGAAGCGGTGACAATCTGGAATTCTTTAAGCTTCGAGAGACGGGCGCTGATCGAACTGCCGGAACGGTTTGCTGACGGTGCCCGGACGCTTGAAGGGGACAAGGTGCCGGTGCAGAAGACGGCGTGCGGGCGTGGCATGGTCGTGAAGGCGTTGGTGATGCTTCCTTCCTGCGGGGCGGTTTCGCTTGTCCCGATGACCGCAGATGAGACGGCGACACAGCACGAGGCGGAGAATATAACAGATAACGTAACGGTCACGGAGACGTCACAGGGCTTTGCAATGGAGAATAGCCGGGTGAAGGCGGTAATTGACTATAATGGTCAGGTAGTCTCGTTCGTCCTGAAGCGTTCCGGCAGGGAATTTGCGGCGCAGCCCATGAACCGTTTCCGCTTTTATAAGGATGTGCCGCGGCTGTTTGACGCGTGGGATATCGACTCTAATTATATTCATCAGGAGGTAGAGGCGCTGACAGACGCCAGGGTGGAGATTCTGTCGCAGGGACTGGAAGGGATCTTAAAGTTGACCGGAAGAGTCGGTAATTCTTCCGTAGAACAGACAATTCGTCTTGCGGCTGATAGCAGCAGGATCGTCTTCGATACAGCGATCGACTGGAAGGAACTGCACCGCCTGTTAAAGACGAGTTTTCCGGTGGACGTGTATGCGGAGAACGGCATCAATGAGATGCAGTTTGGTTTCGTGGAGCGTCCGACGCATCGCTCCAAACCTTATGATAAGGACCGCTTTGAGGTGTGCAACCACCGTTACAGCGCACTGTGCGACGGCGCTCACGGGGCGGCGGTCTTAAACGATTGCAAATATGGCATCAGTATGAACGGGAATGCGTTGGAATTGACACTGCTTCGGGCTTCCGCATCTCCGGAGATGCGGGCTGACAACAGACTGCACCACTTTACTTATGCTTTTACGGCATGGGAAGGCGGCTTTATGGAGAGCGACGTGGTGCGCCAGGGATATGAGCTGAACGTACAGCCGGTGATCGGTGACGGCGCGGTGAAGACTTTCAGCGCTGCAGCAGTGGATCAGGCGAATGTGATCCTGGATACGATGAAGCCTGCAGAGGACGGAAGCGGGGATATTATTCTTCGACTCTATGAGTCAAAGAAGGCGGCGGTTACGGCCAGGGTAACGTGCAGGCTGGGTGTGAAAGCTTATCTGTGCGATATGCTGGAGAATGTGACGGAAGAGATTCCCATGGAAGACGGTGTGCTGACACTGCCGTTTAGGGCGTTTGAGGTGAAGACAGTACGGCTCTCGTCTTATGGAAAATGATATGAGCCTTTGTTCCGGAATAGAGTAAAATAGTGTGAATGAGGAGGAAACAGGGAGATGGAGTTGTCCGTTTTTTTCAAAAGTATCATTGATCAGGATCTGTGCTCTGTCGTGATCTGCAATCTGGAGCACGAGATCGTCTATATGAACCCTGCGGCTGCGGCGCGGTACGGAAAGAGCGGCGGCGCAGATCTTGTGGGACAGCGTATTTTCGGATGTCATAACGGTAAGTCAAATGAACTGATCCGGAAGGTGGTGTCCTGGTTTCAGGAGAGTGCGGAGCATAACAGGATCTATACCTTCCGCAACGAGAAGGAGAATAAGGATGTGTATATGATCGCGCTTCGCGACGAGACGGGGAAGCTGATCGGATATTATGAGAAACATGAATACCGGAATGTGGAGACGGGGAAGGCCTATCAGTTTGACTGAATGAACACACGGAAATGAATACACGGGATGACTGCAGATCCGGTATAGGCGAGGGAACGTTCACAGTGAGTGGAGAAACATGACAGTAAAACGAAAGGATAAGATACAGATATGAAGTACAATTTTACAGACATCATCGAACGAAACGGCAA
Organism: uncultured Lachnospiraceae bacterium; assembly: GCA_947564645.1. Lineage (GTDB taxonomy): Bacteria > Bacillota > Clostridia > Lachnospirales > Lachnospiraceae > UBA3282. The sequence continues at coordinate 4,885 of CANOCU010000079.1, read as the reverse complement.
GGATGCGATCGCGGCGGAGAAGATACCCTACGGGGCAGACATGCAGGTTAAGGAGGGCTTTAGCCGGATTCCCATGTGGGTGGCGGACATGAACTTTGCCACGGCGCCCTCGATCCCGAAGAAGATTGCGGAAAGACTCGCACATCCCTTATACGGGTATTTCGATCCCAGGCAGGAGTATTATGACGCAATCATCCGCTGGCAGCAGGAGCGGCACGGCGTGCAGGGGCTGACGAAGGAGTGCATCGGTTATGAGAACGGTGTGTTGGGCGGCGTGGTCAGCGCGCTTAATGTGTTCTGCTCGAAGGGCGATAAGGTACTGCTCCATTCCCCTACTTATGTGGGATTTACCGGCAGTCTTGGCAACAACGGCTATGATATGGTGCTTAGCCCTCTGCAAAAGGATGAGAAGGGCGTCTGGCGGATGGATTTTGCGGATATGGAGAAGAAGCTGAAAGAGCAGTCGATCCATGCGGCGGTATTCTGTTCCCCGCACAATCCCTGCGGCAGAGTCTGGGAGCGCTGGGAGTTGGAGGAGGCTATGGCGTTATTTCAGAAATACGATGTGATGGTCGTTTCGGACGAGATCTGGTCTGACATAATCCTGGACGATCATATTCATATACCGACACAGTCAATATCGGAGGATGCCAGGATGCGTACCGCAGCGCTTTATGCGCCGTCCAAGACTTTTAATCTGGCGGGGCTGATCGGCAGCTACCATATCATCTATAATCCGTGGATCAGGGACAGGGTCCTGAAGGAATCTTCCCTCTGTCATTACAATTCCATGAATGTCCTGTCCATGTACGCGCTGCTTGGCGCATACAGCGACGAAGGAGCAGAGTGGGCGGATGAGCTTTGCCAGGTACTCAGCAGAAACGTGACTTATGCCTGTGACTACATAGCAGAGCATTTCCCGGGTGTCTCGGTGGCGAAGCCGCAGGGGACGTATATGCTGCTTTTGGATTGCAGTGACTGGTGCAGTCAGCATGGGAAGACCATCGATGACGTACAGAGAGCGGGCGTGGAAGCGGGCGTGATCTGGCAGGACGGAAGGGCCTTTCACAGTCCCTGCGGTATCCGCGTGAATCTTGCACTGCCGGAGACATTGCTGACAGAGGCGCTGGAGCGTATGCGGAAGTATGTGTTTGTATAGAAATTGATCAAATTGGTCAACAAAATTTGGGGTTGTGTCGTTACCTATAGGAGGGAGAGAAGAGATGATCCGACAGGCCAGAGAAACAGATTTACCGGTCATACTGGAAATTTACGCGTATGCAAGGGACTTTATGGCAAAGAACGGCAACCCTCACCAGTGGGCGGGCGGATTTCCGCCCGCATCCCTGCTGCGGGATGACATTGCAGGGCGCCGGCTGTATGTTGTGGAGGAAGAAGGGACAGGGCGTGTCTGCGGTGTCTTCTTCTTTGCCATCGGACCGGATGAGACCTACGGCGTGATCAGGCAGGGGGAATGGCTTTCGGACAGCGAATATGGGACGATCCACCGGGTAGCCGGGGACGGGACGGTCCATGGCCTGCTGCGGCAGGTGGTGTCCTACTGTGAGAAAAAGATACCGCATCTGCGGATCGACACGCATGAAGATAATCGGATCATGCAGCATGTGATCGCGCAGTGCGGTTTCAGGCGATGCGGTATCATCCATGTGAGCGACGGGACGCCGCGGATCGCTTACGAGAAAACGAGCAAAGCTCGTTTATGAGATTCGCGCTGCGAACTCAGAAAGACGAAAAGATGGTTATGCACAATTCAGATACTGAGACATATACAATCTGAAGTATTCTCCTCTGCGGGCCATGAGTTCCTCATGGGTACCCTTTTCCAGGATCGTGCCTTTATCTACATACATAATGCAGGAGGCGTTGCGGATGGTGGAGAGGCGATGGGCGATGATGAAGGATGTGCGTCCTTTCAGAAGCTCATTTAAGCCTTTCTGCAGTGCGATCTCCGTCTCCGTGTCGATGCTGGAGGTGGCCTCGTCCAGTATGAGGATCTTCGGATCGGCTAACAGGGCGCGGGCGAAGGAGATCAGCTGTCTCTGGCCTACGGAGAGGCGGCTGCCCCGCTCATTGACCTCTGTCTGATAACCGTTTTCCAGTTCCATGATAAAGTCATGGGCACAGACTGTCTTCGCGGCGCGGATGACGTCCTCGTCGGTGGCGGTATCGTTGCCGTAGCGGATATTGTCCATGATCGTGCCGGCGAAAATAAAGCTGTCCTGCATCATCACGCCCATCTGTGCCCGGAGGGAATGGATGGTCACACCTGCGATGTCGGTGCCGTCGATCAGGATACGGCCCTCTTCCAGGTTATAGAAGCGGCTTAAGAGATTGACCAGGGTGGTCTTTCCTGCGCCGGTAGGGCCGACGATGGCGAAACTGTCCCCTGCGCCGGCACGGAAGCTCACCTTATCCAGAATGCGGACGCCCGGTTCGTAGCTGAAGGATACCTGTTCAAAGGTCACATCGCCGTGAATGGGCGGCATTTCGACTGCATCCGGTGCATCCTGCACGGAGACAGGCTCATCGATGGTCTCGAAGATCCGCTCCAGATAGGAGATGGCGGTAAGCAGTGAGTTGTAGAAGCCCGCCAGCGTGTTCACCGGCGCCCAGAACCGGCTCACATAGGAAGTGAAGGCGATCAGCACACCCACCGTAATGGGTGAGGAACTGTCGAACATCCAGTGGATGCCGAGCACATAGATGGCCGATGTGGTCGCCATGGAGATGATATCGACGCTGGGCCCCATGGTAAAGTTGTACAGCACGGCGTGCATCCAGGATTTACGGTAACTGCGGCTCAAATTGTTGAAGATATCGCTGTTCATCTCCTCCCGCACGAAAGACTGGGTCACCCGGATCCCGTTAATGCTCTCGGCTATGTAGGCATTCAGGTTGGACTGCTTGTTGCTCTGGATCTGCCAGGCCTTGTGCTGCCTTTTCTTGATAAAGATCACCACGGCGGCGAGCAGCGGCAGGCCGCAGAGGCACAGCAGTGTCAGCCGCACATTGGTCAGGAACATGAAGGTCACGATGAAGAACAGGTTGCATAAGTCGGTGATCGTATTGACGATACCGTTGGAGAGCAGGTCGCTTAAGCTGTTCACATAGTTGACCACCCGTACCTGGATCTTGCCGTGAGGCCTGTTGTCATAGTAGGAAAAAGGCAGATCCTGCAGGTGCCTGAAAATATCGTAGCGCAGATCGTGAATGATCTGCTGTCCGATGATATTGGTATGCTTGATCTTGTAGCGCAGGCTGACGGCCGAATACAGGGCGGCAAGCAGTGTCAGTCCGCTGTAAAAGGCGACGCCCCGCATATCCTTGTCGGGAATGCTCTCGTCCATGATCTTCATGAAGAACTGCGGGATCAGCATCGTAAAGGCGGAGGCGCTGAGCATCAGGACCGCCACGGAGAAAAAGCGCTTCCGGTAGGGTTTTAAGTAGCCCATCAGCCTCTTAAACTGTTCTAAGTCGAAACTCTCTTCCAGAATCTCGTCTACGTCGTATTTATTGCGTGCCATGGATGTTTCACTCCTTTTTATGGTGTTAATAAGTGCTTTTGACGGGGCAGGTGTTTCGTGTCCGGTATATCCGATTCACAAAGCTGCCGTCAGGCCGGCTGAAATCCTGCGCGGAGCATTTCTTCCGCGGAGGGAATGTCCCCGTACTGATGGTGGAAGGCGCTGGCATAGTAGCCGCCCTGCGCCAACAGTTCCCTGTGCGTGCCCTGTTCGATGATGCGGCCGTTGTCCATCACCAGGATCAGATCCGCGTCCTTGATGGAGGAGATGCGGTAGGCGATCACGAAGACGGTGCACTGGCCGTTTAGCTTCTTCAACTGGCTCTGGATATAACTCTCCGTCTCCATATCCACGGCGGAGGTGGTATCGTCCAGGATCAGGATGGAAGGTTTCTTGAGCAGGGCCCTTGCCAGGGAGATCCGCTGTTTCTGACCGCCCGAGAGTCCCACGCCGCGTTCTCCCACGACCGTGTCATAGCCTTCCGGCATTTCCTTGATAAAATGGTTGGCGTCCGCCATTACGGCCGCCTCGTGGATGTCCTCAAAAGAGCAGTCGGGCCGTCCGTAGGCGATATTGCCCTCGATGGTATCGGAGAACAGGAAGATATCCTGCATGGCCATACCGATATTGTCCCGCAGTTCATAGAGATCTAAGTCCTTCACATCGACGCCGTCCACAAGCACCTGACCGTTTTCTGCGTCCACGAAACGGCAGAGCAGGTTCATGAGAGTGGATTTGCCGGCACCGGTAGAACCCAGAATACCGATGGTCTGCCCTTTGGAGGCGGCGAAGCTGATCTCGCTGACGATATCCTCACCGTCCGCCGAGTAGGAGACATTCTTAAACTCCACATTTCCCTCAAAATGCCGGCTTTTGACGGGCGCGGAAGGCATTTTGATACGAGGCTCCTCCACATAGGTGTCGTAGATCTTTTCCACGGAAGTGAGGAAACGGTGTATGTCGTTCACCCACCAGCCCGCCATCCGCAAAGGGACGTTGAGCATCCACAGATAGCCGTTCACCGTGACCAGATTGCCCATGGTGATCTCGCCCTGAATGACCATATAGCCGCCGTAGAGCATCAGTACCACGTTGAGCAGATAGGAGAGCACCTCGAATACGGGGAGATATTTCATCCACACCCGGGAGGAGGCAAGCTGTGCCTCCAGATAGGCGTCGTTTTCCTTATTAAATTTTTCAATCTCAAAGTCCTCCTTGGCGAAGGCCTTCACCACCCGGTTGCCGCTGACATTTTCCTGGACGAAAGAATTCAGGGAAGAGAAACGGTTGCGGATGCGGGCGAAGGTGGGACGCACCTCTTTCGACTGCCGCACGGTGGC
>CANOCU010000078.1 GCA_947564645.1 uncultured Lachnospiraceae bacterium | reverse complement strand
CTGCTCTCTCATAGCAGTATTTGTCATGCATGTAGTGGATGATGTTCAGTGTATTGACATACACATCTGCCTGCCACTCGAGCATGTCGCTGAATTTATCCATAACATCATCGTAATCCAGTACATCACCGGAAACCGGACGATACTTCGGGCCAACCTGTTTCTTGGTCACTTCGTCGATACCGCCGTTCAATGCGTACAACAGACATTTTGCAACGTTAGCGCGGGCACCGAAGAACTGCATTTCCTTACCGATAACCATGGAAGATACGCAGCATGCGATACCGTAGTCATCACCGTGTGTCACTCTCATCAGATCATCGTTCTCATACTGGATGGAAGAAGTCTGGATGGACATCTTAGCGCAGTATCTCTTCCAGTTCTCAGGCAGTCTTGTGGACCAAAGAACTGTCAGGTTCGGCTCCGGAGAAGGCCCTAAGTTGGTCAGGGTGTGCAGATAACGGAAGCTCATCTTTGTTACCATATGACGGCCGTCAACGCCAACACCGCCGAGGGACTCTGTCACCCATACCGGATCGCCTGCGAAGATCTGGTTGTACTCAGGTGTACGTGCAAACTTGATCAGACGCAGCTTCATGATGAAGTGGTCAACGAACTCCTGGATCTGCTGCTCTGTGAAAGTACCGTTAGCCAGGTCTCTCTCAGCATAGATGTCAAGGAAGGTGGAGGTACGTCCAAGGGACATAGCAGCACCGTTCTGCTCTTTTACGGAGCAAAGGTATCCGAAGTAAGTAGCCTGGATCGCTTCCTGTACGTTGGAAGCGGGCTTGGAAATATCGCAGCCATAAGAAGCAGCCATCTCCTTCATCAGCTTCAGGGCAACCATCTGCTCGGATAATTCTTCACGAAGACGGATCACGTCGTCGGTCATAACACGGCCTGTGGAATCCTTCTGTGCCTGCTTGTCTTCGATCAGTCTGTCGATACCGTACAGAGCCACACGTCTGTAGTCGCCGATGATACGTCCACGACCGTATGCATCCGGAAGACCTGTGATGATGTGGGAAGAACGGCAGGCTCTCATCTCCTGATTATAAGCGTCGAAGCAGCCTGCGTTGTGTGTCTTTCTGTGTGTGGAGAAGAACTCGCTGATCTCGGGATCTACTTCGTAACCGTTATCGGAACATGCCTTCTCTGCCATTCTGATACCGCCATAAGGCTGTAAGGAGCGCTTAAAAGGCTTATCAGTCTGGAAACCTACGATCGTCTCTTTGCTCTTGTCCAAATAACCCGGGCCATGAGATGTGATGGTAGATACAACCTTGGTATCCATATCCAGCACGCCGCCTGCTTCACGTTCCTGCTTCTGTAACTCAAGAACCTGTGCCCATAAGTCTTTTGTGTTCTGTGTAGCCTCGGCTAAGAAGGACTCATCGCCATCATAAGGATGATAGTTTCTCTGGATGAAGTCGCGGACATTCACTTCTTTGTCCCACTTGCCGCCTACAAAATCTGTCCATTCTGGTCTCATTTTGAATAGCCTCCTATCAATATTAGTGTAAGTTTGTTAATTTTCCGGCACAATTGTGAAGTGTCGGAAAACATGCTTATCCGGTATCAACATTATATGTTAAATCAAGCTGTAACGTCAAGTCGGGCTTTGTACTTTTTCTCATACAAATCAGTTTTTTACTGCTAAATTTTGTGAATTTTGCATGTAATTTACACAAAATAAAAAACAGAGAACCATGAGCAGCTGTTCGGCACGGATTTTGCGCCTGGCGCAAACTGGAATTAAGGAAAATAAGATAAGGCTTGCAGGAAAATCGTTTTCAGATTATACTGGGAAAAGTACAATGATCGATAGAGAATGGAGGTTGAGAAGATGGCAAATATTACGAAGGACATGACGATAGGAGAGATCCTGAGGACGAATCCGGATGTTGCACCGGTCCTGATGAATGCGGGGATGCATTGTCTTGGATGCCCTTCCGCTCAGGGAGAATCTCTCGAAGAAGCGGCTATGGTTCATGGATTGAATATCGATGATCTTATGAAGCAGATCGAGGCGTTATAAATTTGAGAATTTAGCCGGGACGTTTATCATGCCTGTCCACCGGATGGGGTTCTTTGCTGTAAAGAGGAACTTATCCGGTGGACAGACGTATGAACGGTCGGCTTTTGGTATGATTATGATAGGATAAAATGGATCATGGTATTTAGTTCGTCGATATTTATCTTTTTCTTTCTGCCTATTGTTCTTTCGGGCTACTTTTTGTTGAGATCTGTAAAGGCGAGAAATGTATGGCTTCTGCTGGTCAGCCTCCTGTTCTACTTGTGGGGTGGATATGCATTTTTCCCCGTTATTTTATATTCCATTGCTTTGAATTATACAGGCGGCCGGATCCTTGGCACTTTGCAGGCGAAGGGATACGGGAGGGCACGAAGGGCGGTTTTTATCATAACGGTCGCGTTGAATCTTCTCAGCCTGGGTTATTGGAAATATACGAAATTCCTGGTACAGATCGTCAATGACATAACGGGCAGCGAGTTTATGATACCGGATATCGTGCTGCCGATCGGGATCTCCTTTTTTACTTTTCAGGGGATGAGTTATGTAATAGATGTGTACCGCGGGGAGGCCGGAGTCCAGAAGAACATTCTGAAGACCGGGCTTTATATCGCGTTATTTCCGCAGCTGATCGCAGGGCCGATCGTCCGCTATTCAGAGATTGAGAGGCAATTGAATGACAGACTGCACAGTGTGGACCAGTTTATGGACGGACTGAAGATCTTTACGGTTGGTCTGGCCAAGAAGGTGATCCTATCCAATTCGCTGGCGGTGACTGCGGACGCTGTCTTCGGGAACAGGCCCTGTCAGAATATACCGGTAGTAGCATGGCTGGGCGTGGTCACCTATTCTTTGCAGCTTTATTTTGATTTCTCGGGATACAGTGATATGGCAGTTGGTCTGGGGAAAATATTCGGGTTCCGGTTCCCGCGGAATTTCGATTATCCGTACATATCCGGCTCAGTCGCAGAACTATGGAGACGGTGGCATATATCACTTTCGACATGGTTTCGGGATTATGTCTATATTCCGATCGGCGGGAGCAGAAGGGGAAATGTTTATCTCAATCTTCTATGCGTATTTCTGCTGACGGGATTGTGGCACGGGGCATCATGGAATTATGTCGTCTGGGGATTGTACTGGGGAATACTGATCGTTGCCGAACGGTATTTTTCCGGCAGGCATCCGGGCCGGACCGGCCTGCCAAAAGTCATAGCGTGGCCATGCACGATGTTTCTGTGGATGATAAGCATGGTAATCTTTAAGACGGTTACATTGCGGGAATGCGGCATGTATTTACGGTCGATGTTTGGGTTGCTGAAACTGGAGAACGTGGGATTTATGCCGGCGTACTATCTGCAGATTTATGACGTCTTTATTATTATAATAAGCATCGTTGCGATGACGCCGTCAGGGAAGTGGTGCCACCGGAAGCTTAAAGAGAAGATGCCGGCCCTCTCCTTTCTGCTTCTGGAGAATACACTGACGTTAGCTCTTTTGGCGGTTTCTTTTATGTATGTTGTGACAGAGACATATAATCCGTTCATTTATTTTCAATTTTAGAGATACAAAGGAAAGCGGAGGGGGGCGGGTATTCTCCGCGGTGATCTGAACGTCTGCATAGCAGACGAAGGGTGGTTAAGTGATGGGTGAGGCAGGGATATCGGTAAGAGCAAAGAAGGAAAACTGGGTAGATGCGGTAAAAGGAATTGCCATGTGCAGTGTGTTAATGATCCACTCGGGTGCGAACAGCCTGCCGGGTATTGCCGGAAAGATCGGTGAGGCAGGCGCTTACGGCGTACAGATCTTCTATGTGATATCCGCCTGCCTGGTCTTTGCTTCTCTTGAGAGATACCATCAGGGGAAGCCGGGAATCACGATCCAGGGTGGAGGCTATCTGCAGTGGTGGATCAGAAGGCTGCTGCGGCTGGTGCCGCTATATTATACGGCATTGATCCTGTACAGAATCTTCTTAAGGGAGGGCGATCCTTACTGGCTGGGCAGCCGGGGCAGCGTATCCGCCGTAAATATGATCGCTCATATTCTTTTGCTGCATGGTCTGGCGCCGCATTATATTAACAGTGTTTTGGGGATTGAATGGTATTTGGGGAATCTGGCGCTTTTTTACTTTATGGCGCCTTTCCTGTATCGTAAGATAAACAGTGCTGAGAAGTCGGTCTGCTTTTTCCTGCTGACGATCCTCGGTTCCGGTCTTGTGAACCATGCGGCATTCGCTCTGATACCGGAGGTGGATGCATATATCTACGAAGCGTATATAAGTTCACTTTGGATCGTCACCCAATTACCTGTGATGGCAGGGGGGATTTGTCTGTATCATATTTTGCGCCGCACGGATAATCTGAGAACATGGGGAAACAGGAAAATACTGTCCTGGTGTATACTGGCGTTTTCCGTGTGTATGATCTGGGGTGAAACGGATGGAAGGAATCAGCTCTTTGGTGTGTCGGGCTATGCATTGTTTGCAGTCTGGTCGGTCGGGATCATGCTCAGCCAGGTGCTTCATCCGCTGCCGCTGATATGCAATGCTCTTTTTCGGAAGATCGGACAGAATTCCTATGGGATTTATCTGTTTCACTGGCTGATCATAAAACTGTATACAGAACATATGGCGTTCCGGACCGGCAATCCTTATGGGGACTGGGGAATCCGGTTTGTCTTTGTGCTGCTAGTCTCTTACGGGATGTCGGTTATGGCAGAGAGGGTGATCGGCATACCGTTGATACTTTGGACGGAAAATTGGAAGAGAGAGTAGAAGATGGGGCGGAAATTTAATATTCTGACAATTTTTATTTTCATGTGTATGATCTCGCTGCCGTGGATCTTTGCGCACAGGGATAAGGAGGGCAGAGTTTCTTCCATGGAGAACAGGAGACTGGCAGGGTATCCGGTGATACGGACCGAAGAGGGAGGGTTTAACCGGGACTATATTACACAGTACGAGAACTGGCTGAAGGATAATCTCAGGGGGAGAACGATCATCGTGGAGGCAGATGCAGCGCTGCAGTATGGACTGTTTGGCAGGATCGTCAAGGGAGATACCATGCGCGGGAGGAACGACTGGCTGTTTGTGAAGGATGACGAGATGATACGGGAGTATCAGCATCTGAATCTGCTGCCTGATACGGCGCTGACTCAATATGCGGCGGGGATGCAGAGGATTGCCGATTATCTGGAGGACAGGGGAATCGCTTTCTACTATCTTCAGTGTTACAGTAAAGAGGAGATCTATCCGGACAGGTATCTTGACGGTGTCTGCCGTATTGGTACGGTTTCCAAAGCGGATCAGATCGTAAATACGCTGCAGGACAATACGGACGTGGATCAGATCCTGGTGAAAGAGCCGCTGATGGCCCGGGCGGATGAACTGCTCTATTTTCAGTATGTGGATTCTCTTCACTGGAACGAGAGAGGATCCTTCCTCGGCTATCAGATCCTGATGAATGACATTCACGAAGATTTTAAGGAAGTACCGGTCCTGGAAGAGAAGGACTTCCTGATCACGGAGGAAGAAAGAACCGTTGATTTGTATGGCTTTACATATCCTTTTTCGGAGATATGTCCGGTGTATCGTGTGAAAGAGCCGGTGGCGAGGGAGATCACCTCTGAGACGAAAGAGCGGTGGGACTTTCTGCACTACAAGGAACACACGCATGTCTATATCAATGAAAACTGTGTAAATGACAGGAAGATACTGATCCTGGGTGACAGTTTTATCAGAATGTTTCTCAAGGACGATATCGCAGAAAGCTTCAGAGAGACCCTCAGTATAGACTGGCTGAATATTCCGATACTGGATGAAGTTGTGGAGGAATTTGAACCGGATATCGTGGTGATCGAGAGTGCGCAGAGTGCGCTGAAAGATACGGTGGAACTGATCAGCGAGTCGGATTTTACAAAAGACTAAGATAACCCGCGACAATTATCCATACCGTTTACTTGTCTGGATTTCCATCTGCTGTGTGTAAGATGGTGGTAATTATCGTGGGTTATACTATCGGTCGCGGTTCACACCAGGTGCTGCAGACACAAACAGTAGTCTGCTTCGGACATGTTGTCCTAAATCTGTGCCAGCGATGTAAGGGCATGATCCTTGATCAGGGGTTCAAAATGTTCTTCCAGATAAGCCTTGGCAGAAATAACGGCTTTCTCGGGACGACCATATTCCGAGATCAGATTACAGGTCCGGTTGAAATCTGCAGCATTCTGTCCCTCAGGACTGATCAGCAGCAGATAAGTCCCGGTCGCTTCGTTTTTATATAAAGAACTGATGCCCTGATAGGAAGCGGAGACTATATGAGCCAGCCGGGTCACATCGCTTAATGATGTGAATGTAAAAAGCTGACAGGTGAGCTGTTGGACGGGCGCCTGTCTGGTGCCAGCCTGTTTGCCGGATTTGGAAACAGTGGAACCGGCCTTGTCATTCTCCGGCGTCTGCTCACTGCCGCTCATCTTACGCAGCATATTCAGGACTTCGTCGGCGCCGTCAGAGAAGGCATCCAACAACTCTTCCGTATCTTCGTCATATACGCCGTCCTCTTCGTGGAGGGACGGTGCGAATTTGGAAAAGCGCGTATCCAGTTCTTCCGGATCTTCCACTTTCGTGATGATCAGTACGATACATTCGGAGTTAAGCGGAATCGCTTCGATCATCAAGGGAATATCTTCAGCCTCAAAACCGCATTCATAGGCGGCCTGGCGCATCATATCGCGAAACAGGGTTTTGGCTTTCTCGGTGCCGTAGGCAAGCTCGCTTATCTTCAGCTCGCGCGTTGCCAGATCCTCTCTTGTAAGAGTGCAGCGGATCTGGTGTTCATTTACTTTTTCTATTTTCATACGATGCTCACATCCTTCTTACCATTCAATAAAAATTATAAATCTGCGATCGGGTATATCTGCTGAAAGCTTTGTCCGATAACTACATGTATCTTATACTTTGCGTCAATTTTAGTCAATAGTGTGCATAAAGTGTTTAAAAATTTTTAATAAATTTAGAATTTACTTGCTTTTTTGTCATATTGTGGATATAATCAAACTACAAGATGTCTCCGGATAGTCGGCACAGAGAGGAGGCAGTGTGTATAAATTTCATAAATAACATCTTTCTCTCCTGAGTTTATACGGATGGAGAGAGTCTTATAGGCCAGGTGCCTGATCATAGACCATATCTTGTTTCTATATTTCACAATTATAATTCACAGGGAATGAGTTGGTTATACAGTTATTTTATTTATTTTTGCATGTCTGGGATATCTTGGGAACAATTTGGCGCTCTATATATCTTATGCTGTTAGTATATCACAATGCTCTTTTTGGCAAACTAAATTTCAGGATGATATCGGATCAAAACGTGAGAATATATGTTGTTTATGCTGATTTCGACGCATAGCAGTCATGATTTATGTCATATGCAGAACTCTGGATATGAGGAAGTTCCCGCTTCACGTGTGCTGCAAGGGATTTGAGACCGGTTGATTTAAGATATGGCGAAGCGTCAGGAAAGTTCTGTCCATCCCATGCAGTGCGGAAAACTGCACCGCGTGGGATGACAAAAAATATAATATAGTCATTTTCTGCCGGAAATTGTCAAATTAATAATGACTGAAAGAGAATAGTTTGTTATAATGAGGACGGTCAGAAAGGAGCTGGATAAATGAAAAAAGTAATTCCGGTACTAATTGCGATCGCTCTTATTGTCGTGATCGGGGCGGTCGGCGTTGGAGCCATGCTGATGGAGAAGTATTCGTACTCGAAGGAACGAGCCGATCTTACGGAATATTTTGATGTCAGAGGCGAGGGGGACGTACCTGTTATCCTGCAGGATGAGCGTATCGAAGAACATGCGAGACTTATGGACGGTGTGTGCTATTTTGACTTTGCGACCGTGCATAAGTATTTTAATGATAGATTTTTTGAGGATAAGAAGGAGGGACTGCTTCTTTATGTACTGCCGGATGCCGTGGTCAGCTCTCAGATCGGTACCCAGACGGTGTCTGTCGGCGGGGAGGAGAGCGGCAGAGATTATACGATTGCCAGATATGAGGGAGAAACCTTGTATGTGGCGGTTGATTTTGTGAAGGAGTATTGTAATTTTTCCTATGCATTGTTTGGGAATCCGGACCGTATGCAGGTCTATACGGAGTGGAATGCCCGTCAGAGCGCCACGATCCTGAAAGATACCCAGGTGCGTTATCAGGGAGGCGTTAAGAGCGATATTCTTACCGATGTGCCGAAGGGTACGGAAGTGATCGTTTTAGAGGAGATGGAGAACTGGAGCAAGGTTAAGACGGAGGATGCTTTCATCGGTTATGTGGAAAACAAGCGGCTGAGTGAGCAGACGACGGTGGAACAGACTCCGGTAACGGATTTTATGGAACCGGTGTATACGTCCAATATAAGAGATCATAAGATCAATCTGGCCTGGCATGTGGTTGCGGGTCCGACCGGCAATGATACGCTGATCCCGCTGTTGCAGGGGACGAAGAGCGTTAACGTGGTATCGCCCACATGGTTTGCACTGAGTGATAACGCCGGCAACTTTACAAGTTTTGCTTCTGAGAATTACGTGAACACAGCCCATGACATGGGACTTGAGGTATGGGCGCTCATAGATAATTTCAGACATGAGGGGGTCGATACGTATGAAGTGCTGGCAGGTTTCAGCACCAGACAGTATCTGATCAACGGACTGATCGAGGCGGCGCTGCAATATGATCTGGACGGAATCAACATTGATTTTGAGAATATCAGTCTGGATGCAGGGGAACCTTTTATAGAATTTATCAGAGAATTATCTATTCCCTGCAGACAGAACGGGATCGTGCTTTCGGTGGACAATTATGTGCCGATGGGATATACGGACCATTATGACAGGGGAGAGCAGGGCGTAGTTGCGGATTATGTCATCATCATGGGTTATGATGAGCACTATAAGGGCAGTGAGAAGGCGGGATCGGTAGCGTCCATTGATTTCGTGGAGAGGGGAATTGCGGATACCGTGGCACAGGTACCGGCTGCTAAGGTCATCAATGCGATCCCGTTCTATACAAGGATCTGGGAGACTAAGGGAACGACGGTGGACAGTCAGGCTGTGGGAATGGAGACGGCTAAGCAGTATCTTACGGATCATGGCATCACTACCACTTGGGATGAGGAGACTTGTCAGAACTATGGTGAGTATCAGACAGGGGACAGTTATATCCAGGTATGGATGGAGGATGAAGAATCGATCCGTGTGAAATTAAACATTATGAACAAATACCAGATTGCGGGCGTGGCAGAATGGCAGCTTGCTTTCGCGGCAGATTCTGTCTGGGATGTGATCGCGGAATATATGAATCAATAATATACGCAGGGGTTTGAGGTGAACGGATATGTATTTTTCCGGGATATCCTTCATATGCATTTACTAATAGAACTGGTGTTAGGAACGGAATATGAAGGGAAGGACCCAGGAAGCGTATGAACGCCTGCTCAGAACAGTGCTGCTCATGCTTATGCTTGTATCTGTTTACTTTATTGTACGCGGGGGCGCCAGACTGACGTCTTCTAAGCGGGTGGAGACAAAGGATGCCAGGCCGTGTGTGGTCATCGATGCGGGACACGGAGGAGCCGATCCCGGCAAAGTCAGTGTTGATGGCAGTCTGGAGAAAGATATTAATCTGGTGATCGCGCAGAAGCTGCAGAAGTTTCTGATCATGCAGGATATAGACGCAGTGCTGACCAGAGTATCGGACGACGGGCTGTATGAAGAAGGGGCATCTAATAAGAAAGTACAGGATATGAAGAACAGGGTTGAGCTGATCGAACAGCGGCAGCCTGACCTTACGATCAGCATCCATCAGAACAGCTATCATGAAGAATATGTTCATGGGGCGCAGGTATTCTACTATGCGGGCAGTGAGAAGAGCAGGAAGCTGGCAGAAACGATCCAGCAGACCATGGCGCTAGAGTTGGATAAAGATAATGCCAGGCAGGCTAAATCAAATGACAGCTACTACTTATTGAAAAAGACTTCCACGCCGATCGTGATCGTGGAATGTGGATTTTTGTCAAATTATGAAGAGGCACAGAAGCTGTCTTCCGATCTGTATCAGGAAAAGGTTGCATGGGCGATTCATATGGCAGTCATGCAGTATTTAAACGGTGAGCGGGACGACTGATCTTATTAAGAACAATCATTTGAATCATTTTAAGGAAGATGGGAAAGAACTTGGAGACGAAAACAGTCCGAATGACAGAAGAATATGTGGATCAGGCGCTGATCCGGGAAGCGGGAAGGATCATCAGAGAAGGAGGTCTGGTCGCATTTCCTACGGAGACGGTTTACGGATTGGGGGGAGATGCTTTAAATCCTTCGTCGTCGAAGAAGATATATGCGGCAAAGGGAAGACCGTCGGACAATCCCCTGATCATACATATTGCCGATCTGAGCGCTCTTTCTTCCATCGTAAGGGAGGTGCCCGAAAGCGCGGAGAAACTGGCTTTACGATTCTGGCCGGGGCCTCTTACGATGATTTTTCACAAATCGGAAAGGGTTCCCTTCGAAACGACGGGGGGATTGGATACGGTAGCGGTGCGAATGCCGTCAAACCGGATCGCGCAGGAGCTGATCCGGGCAGCGGGCGGTTATGTGGCAGCCCCCAGTGCGAACCGTTCCGGCAGACCGAGTCCCACGATAGCGAAGTACGTCGCAGAGGATTTAGAAGGCAGGGTCGAGATGATCATTGACGGGGGCGATGTGGAGATCGGTCTGGAATCTACGATCCTTGATCTGACCGCAGACAGGCCCATGATTCTCCGTCCGGGATATATTACCAGGCAGAAGCTGGAGGAAGTGCTGTATGAAGTAGAAGAAGACAGCACGATCCTGAAGGATGATTGCGGGCAGGCGCCCAAGGCGCCGGGCATGAAATACAGACACTATGCACCCAGGGGAGAATTGACAGTCGTGAAAGGCACGGAAGAAAGAGTGGTGCGTTATATTAACGAACATTGTCATACCTGGCACGGGAATAATAAAAAAACAGGCGTTATAGCCACGGACGAAACGATATCCCTATATCATGTTGATGTGTGCCGGAGCGTGGGAGGCAGAGCGGACGAAGAGACGATCGCAAGAGAACTTTATCGTGTCCTGCGGGAATTTGATGACGAAAAGGTAGAGGTCATATATGCAGAGGCTTTTGACGATTCGGGAATTGGACAGGCAATCATGAACAGGCTGCTCAAGGCTGCAGGCTATCGGATCATCAGCGTCTAGGGGTGATAGGGAAGAGCGCAGCAAAACATAAAATATCAGGAGGTATTTAATTATGGTAGCAATTGGAAGTGATCATGGCGGATTTGAGCTGAAAGAAGCAGTGATGGCTCATTTGAAGGAGAAGGGGATCGAATATAAAGATTTCGGATGTTATGGAAAAGATTCCTGTGATTACCCGGTCTATGGACGAGCTGTTGCCGAGGCGGTAGCCGGCGGAGAATACGAGAAAGGCATCGTGATCTGCACTACAGGTATCGGCATCTCAATTACAGCGAACAAGGTAAGGGGAGTGCGCTGTGCACTCTGTGCGGACACGCTGACGGCGCGGATGACCAGACTGCACAATGACGCAAATGTGCTCGCCATGGGTGGCGGTATCGTGGGACCGAATCTGGGGATCGGTATTGTCGACGCTTTCTTAGAGACAGAATTTTCTGAGGAAGAGAAGCATGTGAGAAGAATAGGTTTGATCGAACAGCAGTAACACGGTCGGGTGCGGAGGGAGTTATGAGTGGCAAGCGGAACGTGATCGTCGGTATCCTGTGTCTTTTGCTTGTATTTCTGCTTCCTGCCACGGCGCAGGCAACAGAGGAGACAAGAAGAAAGATCGACCAGGCAGAGAAAGAGAAAAGGGAGACGGAGTCCAAGTTAGACGAGACAGAGGAGAACCTGGACAAGCTGAATGAGCAGAAAGATTCTCTGCAGGGCGCACTGTCAACCCTGAATACGGAATTGTCTCAGGTGAGCAATAATTTGAGTGACCTGGAAATAAAGATTACGGATAAGGAAGCCGAGATCGAGGCCTTGAATCAGGAGATTGCACGGGTGGAGGATGAGCTGGCGACGGCGATCCTGTTAAAGGACGAGCAGTATGAGGCGATGAAACAGCAGATCAAGTTCATCTATGAGAGAAGCGATTACCTGTATTTGGAGTTGTTCTTTTCGGCAGGAAGTTTTTCGGATTTTCTGAATAAGAATAATTATATTGAACAGTTATCTTCCTATGAAGAGAAGGTCCTGCAGGATTATAAGGATGCGCAGGCGGCAATGGAAGCGAAGGAAGAGGAGCTGCATCTGGCGATGGACAGGCTCGAGGAAGACAGGAAACAGCTGGATGAATATAAAGTACAGGTAGTAGCGGAACAGAGTCGTGTTTCGGGGCTTGTCAGCAAGACATCCAACTCGATCAAGGCTACCGCAAGTCAGATATCGGAAGCGGAGGCGGAGGCCCTTGCTTATGAGCAGAAGATCAAGGAGAAGGAAGAGGATATCACGGCATTGAAGGCGAAACTCGCAGAAGAGATTCGGATGGCAGAGCTGGCGGCGCAGTCAAGCTGGCGGGATATTTCGGAAGTGAATTTTGCGGAAGGAGACAGGTATCTGTTAGCCAATCTGATCTATTGTGAAGCAGGCGGAGAACCTTATAGCGGACAGGTGGCCGTGGGTGCAGTCGTGATGAACAGAGTATTGAGCTCTGTCTTCCCGAATACGGTAACTGGCGTTATATATCAATCCAGACAATTTTCACCGGTAGCCAGCGGACGCTTAGCCCTGGCATTGGCAGAGGGAAGAGCGACTTCCAGCTGCTATCAGGCGGCAGACGAGGTCATGAAAGGCAGCACTAACGTAGGTAACTGCGTTTATTTCAGAACGCCGGTGGACGGCGTTAACCCGAAGTACAGGATAGGAGGTCATATCTTTTATTAGGAGTATGGAATCAGGGATATCCGGTTTTGGGGAAACGGGTGTGATTTAAACGTTCTCACGAATTGGCACGGGAAAGAGCGGCTGATTCGCGAGAACGTTATTTGATGCAGGAGAATATGCTGTCAACAAAAATCATCAATGTAAAGCCCGGTCGGCTTCTGAAGTTTCGGAAATTCTCCACGGTAGATGAGCTGAAGCAGACTGTCAAGCCGGAGCAGGGCGGTATCCAGCAGTTCTTCGGAGAGGATGCCGGAGCGTCTGGCGGTGACCAGCTCGTCCAGGTCCACGACTTTCACGAAGCCGTCGGGATAGACGATCACATCGACGAGGAGGTCTGTGAACACATAGGTATCGGTACTCGCATCGTAGGTATGATCGACAATATCACAGTACCAGAAGGTCATGGAATCATTGTCCTTGTAGAAACGGCTGATCTTGAAGCCTTCCGCCAGATAGTAGCAGGAGAAGCCGTGATGCAGGTCCTCGCGGGGTTTTAGCGTATGCCAGCCTGTGACGATGATCTGGTCGTCCCGGTGGAGAATGCGGTCGTCTTTTAAGAGGATGCATTCTGCGGGGATAAGTCTTTTGCGGTATAGGATCGGATCTGACATAATAATCCTCCATTCTTGCCTGGTCCCATGTCTTTTCAAGGTTATTATTGTAAGGATATTTTGACACAGGCAGTGGGAAAAAGTCAATGTAATTCACAATTTTACTGGACATAAACAAGGGAAATGAGTATAATTTGATAAGTGGGTATTCTTTACCAAATCATAAGGAAATCATGCCGCACGGGAAGTCTGGCAGGTGCGGTATGACAGGATATCTGAAGAAGGGAAGAGCAGTGAAATATAATAGAAATGTTTATCAGGCGCTGACGATGATAACGCAGTTCGGTATTAATATGCTGGTTCCTATTTTTCTATGCTCTTTTGTGGGAATGTTCCTTGACCGGAAGCTTGGCACTTCTTTCTGGATGATCCTGCTGTTTTTCGTGGGTACGCTGGCGGGATTCACGAATGTGTTCCGGTTTGCGAAGCGGATCTATGAGACGCCGGCAGTGACGCGCAGGAGAAGCACGGCGCCCGTCCATGATGCCAAAGAAGGCGGGACGGCATGCGCGCGTCAGGAAGCTACAGATAGCCAGGATACGCAGAAGTGAGGCGGATTATAGTTATGAAGAAGAAAATTGACCCGACGCTGTTTGAATTGTGCCTGGGCATTGTCCTGTACGGTATCGTGTTTCAGCTTGTTTTACTGCTGTTTTCCAGGGAGTTTTCATACAGTGCGGGACTGTGGATCGGGGTCGTGCTCGCGGTGGCGGGCGCGGTACATATGTGGTGGTCTCTGAACAGGGGGCTTGATCAGGCGGCCAGGGGTGCGGTAAAGACGGTGGGCGCCAACAGCCTGATCCGGTATTTCGTGCTGGTCGCGGTGATGGCCGTGCTGGTCTATACGGAGGCGGCCAATCCGATCTTTGCCTTCTGCGGTTATATGGGTATGAAGGCGTCGGCCTATATGAATCCGTGGATGAAAAGGCTGAATGCGAGAGTGTTTAAAATATAACGGTTTATCCGGGGGAAGAATTTCGGAAAGACGGTTATTTTAAAAAATAAAAATTCTAGTGTAAGGGGGTGAAAGTATGGGACAGGGAATTCTGTTATCTGCAAGCCAGGAGATCGATTTTATGATCCATGGGGTCTTTTCCTATGAATTGTTCGGCCAGACTGTATGGATAACGACCACCCATGTGTGCGTGCTGATCGTCATGCTTGTGATCATCGGGTTTAGTATCGCCGCAGGGCGTGCCGCGAAACATGCATCGGACGTTCCGGGTACTTTCCAGAATATCGCAGAGATGGTAGTGGAGATGCTTGACAAGATGATCGGCGGCGTTATGGGCAAGTTCAGCCCCAGATTCCGCAATTATATCGGCACGATCTTCATTTTTATCCTGCTCAGCAATATTTCCGGATTGTTCGGACTACGGCCGCCCACGGCGGATTATGGCGTGACGCTGGCGCTCGGTATCATGACATTTACGCTGATTCACTTTAATAAGTTCAAGCATCAGAAGGTCAGGGGCGTTATCGCCGGCTTATGCGATCCGTGGCCGATCTGGGCGCCGATCAATGTGATCGGTGATGTGGCTGTGCCGATATCGTTATCCTTGCGTTTGTTTGCAAACGTATTGTCCGGCACGGTTATGCTGGCGCTTGTCTATGGTCTGCTGTCGAAGATCGCGATCGTATGGCCGGCGGCGCTGCATGTGTATTTCGATCTGTTTTCCGGTGCGATCCAGACGTATGTGTTCTGTATGTTGACGATGACGTACATTACCGATGCCTGCACGACGGAATAACACATATTTAAGACTATACCATTTTTAAATTATAAGACTAAAAGGAGGAAAATAAAAATGGGAGAATTTAACACAAACTTTATCTTAGGATGTTCGGCAATCGGCGCAGGTCTTGCGGTTATCGCAGGTATCGGACCTGGTGTTGGTCAGGGTATTGCGGCCGGTCACGCTGCGGCGGCAGTGGGAAGGAATCCGGGCGCTAAGTCAGACGTTACTTCTACGATGCTGCTGGGCCAGGCCGTTGCAGAGACGACCGGTCTGTATGGTCTGTTGATCGCGATGCTGCTTCTGTTCGTAAAACCTTTGGTACCCTAAAAGAACGTGAAGTTGTACTAAGACTGCAAAATACGCAGACTAAGAACAACGATGTCATGTCCGGAAGAATGCGTAAAACATGTAATCTTCCCGGGAAGGATTTGAAACATTCACAGAAAGGAGGTACAAGGGTTTGAATATAGTAGCTACACAGATGGTGATGGCGGCTGCCGAAATGGAGCCCAGGCTCTTTGACCTGGATATGCAGCTGCTGAGCGATGCGGTACTGATGATCATCGCTGTGTTTGCGTTGTTTTTGATCGCGTCCCACTTCCTGTTTAATCCGGTGCGGAATATGATGCAGGGCAGGCAGGACCGGATCAAGAGCGAACTTGACACGGCTGCGGCTGATATGGCGCAGGCGAAGGCGTTGAAGGAAGAGTATGAGACCAAATTAAGAGAGATCAACAAGGAAGCGGAAGAGATCCTTGGTGAGGCGCGCAAGAAGGCGCTGGCGAACGAGAATAAGATCGTTTCGGAAGCGAAGGAAGAAGCGGCCAGGATCATCGAGAGAGCCGGCGTGGAAGCTGAACTGGAGAGAAATAAGGCTGCGGATGAAGTGAAACGCGAGATGGTAGTACTGGCATCCCTGATGGCAGGCAAGGTTGTGAATGCAGCCATTGATACGACTGTTCAGGACACTTTGATCGAAGAAACTTTGAAAGAAATGGGTGAGAGCACATGGCTAAGCTAATTTCAAAGACATATGGCGACGCGCTCTTTGAGCTTGCGGTAGAGCAGGACAAGGTGGACGCGTTATTGGAAGAAATAGAGCAGCTGAAACAGGTGCTTTCAGAGAATGAAGAATTTGGCAGGCTGATGAATCATCCGAAGATCCTCAAGGAGGAGAAGATCCAGGTTGCCAGGAATGTGTTCGAAGGCAGGATGTCAGGTGAGCTGCTGGGATTTCTGACCATCATTATTTCCAAGGACCGTTACAGGGATATCGATGCGATCCTCGATTATTTTATTGCGGAAGTGAAGCAGTATAAGGGAATCGGGGTTGCCACTGTGACCACGGCCGTTCCCCTGCGGGCGGAACAGAGAAAGAAGGTCGAGCAGAGACTGCTCGAGACGACTTCCTACAAGAAGATGGAGATGAATTATCTGCTGGATCAGTCCCTGATCGGCGGTATGGTGATCCGTATCGGCGACAGAGTGGTGGACAGCAGTATCAGTACAAAATTAAACGAACTGCAGAAAGAATTGCTGAAAGTTCAGTTATAAACTAAAATTTAGAAGAAAGGTGCGTATGATCCATGAATTTAAGACCAGAAGAGATCAGTTCAGTCATAAAGGATCAAATCAAGAGATATGCCGCAGACCTTGAAGTATCCGATGTGGGTACGGTCATCCAGGTTGCCGACGGTATCGCTCGTGTGCACGGCCTTGAGAATGCCATGCAGGGAGAGCTCTTAGAGTTCCCCGGCGAGGTTTACGGTATGGTACTTAACCTGGAAGAAGACAATGTTGGTGCGGTTCTTCTCGGAAGCCAGCACAACATCAATGAGGGGGATATCGTAAAGACTACGGGACGAGTGGTAGAGGTGCCCGTAGGTGACTGCATGCTCGGGCGTGTTGTGAATGCCCTTGGACAGCCGATCGACGGCAAAGGGCCGATCCAGACTGATAAATATCGTAAAATTGAGAGAGTTGCATCCGGCGTTATCACAAGAAAATCAGTAGACACACCGCTGCAGACAGGTATCAAGGCGATCGATGCCATGGTGCCGATCGGAAGAGGACAGCGTGAGCTGATCATCGGCGACAGACAGACCGGTAAGACGGCGATCGCAATCGATACCATTATCAATCAGAAGGGACAGGGCGTGAAGTGTATCTATGTTGCCATAGGACAGAAAGCGTCTACGGTTGCTTCTATTGTTAAGACTTTGACAGAATACGGGGCAATGGGCTATACCACCGTAGTTGCCGCTACGGCCAGTGAGCTTGCGCCGCTGCAGTACATAGCTCCTTATTCCGGCTGCGCCATCGGCGAAGAGTGGATGGAGAACGGTGAGGACGTGCTGGTAGTCTATGATGATTTAAGTAAGCACGCTACGGCTTACCGTACACTCTCCCTGCTGCTCAAGAGACCGCCGGGACGTGAGGCGTATCCCGGTGACGTATTCTATCTGCATTCCAGACTGTTGGAGCGTGCAGCGAGAATGAACGAGCAGTACGGCGGCGGTTCCCTGACGGCGCTCCCGATCATCGAGACGCAGGCGGGCGACGTTTCCGCCTATATTCCGACTAACGTTATCTCTATTACCGACGGACAGATCTATCTGGAGACTGAAATGTTCAATTCCGGTTTCAGACCGGCTGTTAACGCGGGCCTTTCCGTATCCCGTGTAGGCGGATCCGCACAGATCAAGGCGATGAAGAAGATCGCGGCGCCGATCCGTACGGAGCTGGCGCAGTACCGTGAGCTGGCGGCGTTCTCTCAGTTCGGATCCGAGCTGGATGCCGACACCAAGGAGAAGCTAGCACAGGGTGAACGGATCAAGGAAGTGCTGAAGCAGTCTCAGTACCAGCCCATGCCGGTACAATATCAGGTTATCATCATTTATGTGGTGACGAACAAGTATCTGATCGATATTCCGGTGGAGGATGTCACCAGATTTGAGCAGGAGCTGTTCGAGTTCCTGGATACCAAATATCCTGAGGTGCCGAATGCGATCGCACAGGAGAAGCAGATCTCCGATGAGACAGATGCGAAGCTGAAGCAGGC
>CANOCU010000077.1 GCA_947564645.1 uncultured Lachnospiraceae bacterium | reverse complement strand
TCCAACTGATACACATTCAAATTCAGAATGTCATAATCGTTCTCATAAATTCGCTTAAAGTAAAGGTGCTTTCGATTGTTTTTTTTACCTGTGTGCCGGTGCTTTTTCTACTTTTTTGGATGAACTACTATTCCATTAATTTGATCGAGCAGCGAATTTATGAGAACGATTATGACATTCTGAATTTGAATGTGTATCAGTTGGATGAAGAATTGAACAAGGTTTCTAATTATCTTGTGCGGGAGGCACTTTACAGATCCGATACTGAAGAGTACGCGGCGACAAATGTCGAAATCAGCGAACCGGCGGCACAAAGATATAAGCAGGCGATTTTGGAAAATGAGCCGTCTTTTAATTATATAGAAGGGATCGGCTGCTATTCGGCTAAAAATGGGAAACAAGTATATTACTTTTCAGAGTATAGTTCCAGTTTCCTGAGACGCATGGATGTATTAGCCTATATCAGAGGACATGTGGAGGAATTGGTTGGCATGCGAGGCAGGTGGGCAACCTGCCTGGTGGAAGGGTATCCTGTTTTGATCTGCGCAGCAGGGAATGAAAATGTACTGTTTTATGCATGGACAACTTTTGATACATTGTCTATTCCGGTGAGCGTCTGGAAACTGGAAGAGGGAGTCAGTTGTGTGATGACTTCGCTGGATGGGATATTGCAGAGTCAGGTGGAGTATCCGCAGATGGAAGAACTGGATTACAGCGGGGAATTGGATGGCTATTACTATTCCGGAAAACGGGATGAATACATGATTACCGGAGTGCAATCTTCTGTAGGAGATTTTCGGATGATGGCAGTAGTAGACAGAAGGAGACTTCTGGGTTCTTTCTATAATATCCGGCTGACAATTCTGATAGCACTGGCAATTTTTGTTTTTTTTATGATTCCATGGCTGTTGCGTTCTTTGCACAGGAGTGTGTTTGAACCGATCAGCCGGATGGAGGAAGGAATGATACAGATCGAAAAGGGTAATTTCGAGATACAGATTGCCAACGATCATTCCAGCAGGGAACTTGCGCACTTGATTGACAGTTTTAATGAGATGGTCAGGCAGGTCGGAAGTCTGAAAATACAGGTATATGAGGACGCGTTGGACAGACAACAGTTGGAAATGGATTATCTTCAGCTGCAGTTGGAACCACATTTCTATTTAAATGCATTGAATTTGATGAATTTGATGGCACAGGCCGGAGACACAAAATTGATCTTGCGCCTGACAGAGAATCTGTCAGCATATTTACGCTATATCGTGAGCACAGGGAACGGACAAGTCATACTGCGGGAGGAATTGGAGCATGTTGGACATTATCTGAATATTATGGAGATCAGACTTGGAGATAATTTCCTTTATCTGCCTGAAGTAGACGAGACGCTTATGGATATGATGATTCCGTCGCTGATGATACAGACGCTGATTGAGAATTCCATGAAATATGCATTTGATATTATGGGAGAAAACCGAATCGGACTGCGGATACAGAAGGAGGAGGGAATGGCAGTATTTACGGTAAGGGATAATGGAAAAGGATATCCCACAGAAATATTGGAAAACTTTCAGGAGGGGAAAGAACCGGAAGGAAAACATATTGGGCTGTGGAATTTGAAGAGGCGTCTTGTAATCCAATACGGGGGACGGGCGGATTTTCGAATAGGTAATTTGAGTCCCTGCGGAGCATGTACCAGAATTATAATTCCGTTGTGTGATAGTTGAAAAGAATGCTTATGGCAGCGGCACAGAGTTGAGCGCGCGGCAGTATCAGCTACAGGAGGAAGATATGAACATATTGATTGTTGATGATGAAGTATATGCGGTTCGGGCAATACAGAGATGTATTGCATGGGAAGCAATCGGGGTGGATATGGTATTGACCGCATTTAGTTCCGGGCAGGCCAGAGAGATTTTTCGCACTCAGACAGTAGATATTGTGCTGACAGATATTGAAATGCCGGGAGAAAGCGGTTTGGAACTTTTAAGTTGGATTCGGGACAACGAGTATGACTGCATCGCGATCTGTCTTACCTGCCATGCGGAGTTTGAATTTGCACAGGAGGCTATGCTTTATCGAGTGATGGAATACGTTGTGAAGCCTGTAAATTTTGAAAATCTCAGACAGACGATTGCAAGGGCGGTAGAATTGCGTATGAGGGAGAAGCAGATACGTGTGCGGGAGAGTAAGGGAATTTTGTGGGAGTATAACAGAGAAAGGTTGGAACGGGAGTTCTGGGAGAACCTGATAGACGGGAGCCAGGAGAAGCCGATGCAGATCAAAAAGAGGGCTGAGCAGATTAATATTGATTATGATGTGAATAAACAGTATCAGTTGATTTTGTTCTCCATCGATGATATTGATGGGCAACAGAAGGAATGGGATTGCCAGATAGATTTGATGAAATATATTATTCACAATATTTCCAGGGACATCCTGACCGAAGAGGAGGATCTTGGAAGAAGTGGATGGAAAGAATTTAGAATGTGGGTGGTTTTATCGGAGGAGCGGACAGGAGAACTTTATGGGAGGGTAGAAAATTATCTGGAAGTCTGCCGGAATATTACAGGGGTGGAAATGACAGCTTATCTGGATGCTCCGTGTTTTGGGGAAGAACTGCATGAAGTGTATAGAAGGTTGTTGCGAAAGGAGTACCAGAATATACTGAATGGTCAGAATGTGATTCATTGCGGTACGATTCGTGACGGTGAAGAAGCCGCTCTGTGGAGAGTGCCAATAGAGGATATCAGAATATGGCTTGAAGAAAAAAGCTTTATAAAGCTGAGGAAATATGCTGAGTTTATGAGGGATGGAGGAGGGGAGCCGGAACGGAAGGAACTGTTTTTGACCGAAGAGTGTATTATGAGAGAGATTTATCATTATCTGGAAAAAGAACGAATTTCATCGGAGGATTTCTGGATTGATGAATTGGTAAACAAAGCTGTTCCGATGCGTCAGTCTATCCGGTATTTTATGGAATGGCTGATAATGGCATCCGGGCGGCTGGAGGAGTTGGCAGCAGACGGCCGGGATTGGGAAATGACCGCCATGATAAGGAAATATATTAGAGAGAATGTGGAGACGCGGATTACCAGAGAGCAGGTAGCCGCATATGTAAATTTTTCTGCAGATTATGTGTCACGTCGTTTTAAGAAAGAAACAGGGATATCTTTGAGTGAATATATTATGCAGGAAAAGATAGACAGAGCAAGGCAGCTGATTGCGTCTGGAGAGGATACGATTGGCAATATAGCGGTAAGACTTGGATATAATAGTTTTTCTTATTTCTCGGAGATTTTCAGGCGGATGACGGGGCAATTGCGGCAGGAAAACCTGCCGTTTTTTTGTCAGAATAACGGTATATAAAAATCATAATAGCAGGAGACAATTATTGCAGGGAAAGGCTATCATAAAACTGTAAAACATACCAGGTGGTACTTTAAAATGACACTATTGGTGATAAGGAGGATGAAAATGAAGAGCAGGAAGGTAATGGCAATTTTGTGTGCGGCTTTAATGGTAGCCGGAATGGTGGTCGGTTGCGGAGAAAACAGTAAGGAAAGCGGGAGTAGACAGCCTGACGAGCCGGATATAGCCAACGAAGCGATAGCAAATGACAGCGGCGAGGATAAAGCTGTACAGAACCAGAGCGAAGTGGAAGAAATTGTTTTTGCGACGCCTATTTCCAAAACCGTGGATATGAAGCCGATCGAGGATGAAATGAACAGGATTATTGAACCGAAAATAAATGTGCGTGTACACATTGAGGGTATCTCGATGGCTAATTATACGAATCAGATCGGTTTGATGCAATCCGGCGGAGAACAGCTTGATGCAATGGGGTTTTTGGGAACATATAGTGAGTGGCTGGCAAACAATCAATTAATGTGCCTGGATGAGTATATGGATACTTACGGGGCAGGAATTCGGGAGGCAGTGGGAGATGAATTCCTGTTGGCGACATCGAATAACGGTTCTGTTTATGCTATACCCACTTACAACGGCTATGCAATGGTTATGAATATCGTTCTGCGCAAGGATCTGATAGAAGAATTGAATCTGCCGGTAGAACAGTTAAAGCTGGCAAAAAATTTTGATGAATACTGTGAAAATCTGGATCTTTTGACAGAAATGTTTGCCGCGATCAAAGCGGCACATCCGGAATATGTATGTCTTGTGCCGTCAGAGACAGTGCCAAACAGCTTGAAATTTACGACGGTGCCCTTTGTGGACAGATTGAATGATGGGAACGGAGTGCTGATGATCGGTGAGGAAGATACGGTATCCAATCTGTATGAATCTGAGGAATATGCCAGATTGTTAGATTATGCATATGAGTGGAATCAGGCAGGCTATATTCTGGAGGACGCTACAACAACACAGGAGTCGGCTAATACGTATATTCAGAACGGACGTTCGACTGGTTACTTTATTGTTGGAGAAGAGGGACAAGCGGAGCAGATCACGACGGCTACCGGAGTGGAAGTAGAGGCTTATAAACTGGTGCAGCCGTTTATTACGACGAATACAGTATGTGGCATGGGATTTGCTGTCTCAGCTACAAGCGAGCATCCGGAAGCGGCTGTGAAATTTTTAAATGAAATGTATACAAATCCGGATGTAGTGAATCTACTGGCATGGGGAATCGAAGGAACACACTATGAGGTAAAATCAGATGGCACCATCGATTTTCCGAAAGGAGTGGATGCAAATACGACGACCTATGGTTTGAATATGGACTGGTATTTCGGGAATCAGTTCCTTACTTATATATGGGGCGAAGGAAGAGATACGACAATTTATGAAAGATTAAATGCGAACAACAAAAACGCGCAGAAAACACCGGTCATGGGATTTTCTTACGACAGCACAAGGGTGTCGACACAGCTTGCAGGGATATCCAATGTAATTAACGAGTATAGACCTGGCCTGGAATGTGGGTCATTGGATCCGAAAACTGAACTTCCAAAGTTTATCGAAGCATTAAATGCTGCCGGTATGCAGGAAGTGATTGAGGAGAAGCAGGCACAGCTGGATACATGGAAGGAAGCAAACCGATAAAAATGGGAAAGGCCGTCGCGATCGAAAAGCAGCGGCTTTTTCATTTCAGGGTAATGGGATGTTGACGGGGCAAAAAAAGGGAGAGGAACAGAGAGTGGTATGAACAGTAAGAATAATTTGAAGAAGCAATGGCCTTTTTGGGTGATGATTGCTCCTGGAATGATGTATCTGCTGATCAATAATTACGGTCCGATGTGTGGACTGTTTATTGCATTTAAAAAAATTGATTATAGTAAGGGAATATGGAAGAGCCCATGGAACGGCCTGGATAATTTTACGTATTTGTTTCGCACAGACGCGACTTTCCTGATGACGCGAAATACAATATTGTACAATTTGCTTTTTATCATTGTCGGAACATTTATGGGGATCGCAGTAGGAATTATGCTGAGTGAACTTAGAAAAAAATTTGAAACAAAATTTTTTCAGACTGTGATTCTACTGCCGTATCTGCTTTCCTGGGTAATCTGTGCGTACATTGGTTATGCATTTCTGGGAAAAGATACAGGATTGATCAATGGTTTTTTAAGAAATTTTGGGCTAAAACAGGTAGACTGGTACAATGCCCCGGGCAAATGGCCGTTCATTTTGCTTCTGGTCAATACCTGGAAAGGTTTAGGATACTCTTCCATTATCTATATGTCAACGATTATAGGGATTGATCGTTCTCTTTTTGAGTCGGCTATGATGGATGGAGCTGGTAAAATGAAACAGATTCGGTATATTACGATACCCCTCCTAAAGTCTACAGTGGTCATGTTGACGATCATGAGTATTGGACGTATGTTTTATTCGGATTTCGGATTATTTTATCAGATGCCGATGAATTCTGGAACATTATATTCCACGACACAGACAATAGATACCTATGTATATCGCGCGCTGATGCAGCAAAGTAATATCGGGATGTCTTCCGCGGCAGGTTTTTATCAGTCGCTTGTCGGTTTTGCCCTTGTATTGATCGCAAATGCGGTCGTACGTAGAGTCAGTGCGGAAAATGCAATGTTTTAACAAGTAGGAGGATAGAAAAATGTCAAACGTATTAGGACGAGGAGAAAAACTGTTTCAGGGTATTATACATATTTTTTTGATTTTCTTTGCACTTTGTGCCATACTTCCTTTATGGGTATTGGTGGCAGGGTCGATTACCGGAGAAAAGGAGCTGATTCTTCAGGGGTATTCGTTCTTCCCCAGATCAATCAGTTTTGCGACGTACAAATATTTATTTTACAAGGTGGCGGATATTTTGAATGCATATGGGATAACATTATTTATTACGGTAGTGGGTACGGCAGTGAGTCTGGTGATTACACCGCTTTTGGCATATCCACTGTCAAGACAGGATTTTCGGATGCGCAATCTGATTTCTTTTTTGTCTTCTTTACAATGCTTTTTAATGGTGGAATTGTTCCTTCATACATTATGTGGACACAGATATTCCACATGAAGAATACGGTTTGGGCATTGATCCTACCAGGGCTTTTGATGAATGGATTTCATGTTATTTTGATGAGAAACTATTTTTCGCAGAATATTCCGGTACAACTGATCGAGGCATCCAAAATTGATGGAGCAGGGGAATTTAAGATTTTTATGGAGATGATATTACCTTTGTCGCTACCGATTATGGCGACAATCGGATTGTTTGTTGGAATTGGGTACTGGAATGACTGGACAAACGGTTTATACTATGTGACAAAGCCGGATCTTTACAGCCTGCAAAATTTGCTGAATCGTATCCTACAGGACGTGCAGTTTCTGAGTTCAAGTACAGTATCGCAGGCCTCGGGCGGAAATGCGGCCATGACGGAAATGCCATCAGTCAGTATACGTATGGCTATTTCGGTAGTCGGTATTTTGCCAATTCTGGTATTGTATCCGTTTTTTCAGAAATATTTTGTAAAAGGTATCACGGTGGGAGCTGTAAAAGGCTGAGTATATCCGTAATACACTATTATCAGTAACGGAATTTGTAAGTGTGCAAGTTCAAATAAATGTATAATTAGCTAAAAAAGAGATGAAGATTTTCCAAGGGTCAAAGAACGCCGCTTAAAAAGACTTCATCCCTGTAATAAGTCGCGTTAGAGAAGCGGACGCACCTGCTCTTCCTCTATCTGATATTGTGCGGTAATCTGTTTGATGATCTTTCCTTCCGATATCTTTAAATTGCGCAGGATACGCAGCGTCTTATGAATGGATTCCTGTTGCAGTTTATTGATGGCAGCTTCCTGCTCTTTGAGCTTGCTTTGCTGTTGGTCGATAGTCCCCTGCATTCCGCTAATGGTACCTTGCATATCATTGATAGTACCCTGCATGCCATCAATCGCGCTCTGCATTTCGTCCATCATGTATTTGGCGGTATTTCGATCGAGAATGGCCAGTTCCTCTGAAAACATTTCCATCACCCTCTCTGTGTTCAGGCAGATTGCATAGGCTTCTTCATAAATTTCCCGAAATTCCGGCAATGATGTAATCAGTGAGATGATCGCATCCGGATCATCGTTGGAAAACAGGGTCAGCCATGCATCTGATTTGTCATTGACACTTTTATTGTGCGGGGTTTTGCGAAAGATGTCAAGGGGAATAAACAGGTATTTTTGTAATAGTTCCAGGTTTAGTCCGGTGTCGGATTTTTGTTCGAAAAAATGATAATATTTGTCGGAATATCAGTGAAATTCCCTTGGACTTTTACAAGTAACCGATTTTCTGCATTTCAGTATTTGTGATAATGCCATCCTCTAATTCCATTATGATATTCATGATAAGCAGGAATGTCAGAAAACAGATATTCAAAGTCGTAAAACGGCTATGAGGAAGGTCTGTCAGGTATTATGATCAATTTGTAACGGCATAGGAAGAAATCGGAAATCGGTTGAGCAGGACAGGAACAGTCAAAACATCACTGAAAATGATACATAATATGCAACTTTTACATTTTCAAAAAGAGGATGAGGTTGTTATCCTGTAGTTATAGTAAATAGCATGACAGATTTCTGCTTCCGGCTCCTGCCAAAGCCATATACGGAAGCTTATGCAGAGCCGGATGCGAAATATTGCATTTTGCTAGCGACAGAAGAGGAGGTATGGTTATAAAATGGAAAAGTATTTGGACAGCGCCTTAAGCCCGGCCGAGAGGGCGAAAGATTTACTGGGCAGAATGACGTTGGAGGAGAAGATGGCGCAGACAGGCTGTGTCATGGTGCCGATCGGCAGGGAAAGGGAGGCGGCATCTTATTGTAAATACGGCATCGGCGAAGTATCCACGCTAGAAGTACGTATGTTAAAGACAGCGAAGAAGGCGGCGGATTTCCAGAGGAAGATTCAGACCATGGTAATGGAAAACAGTCCCCATCACATTCCGGCCATTTTCCATATGGAAGGATTGTGTGGCGCATTTATACAGGATGCCACCAGTTTTCCATCCGGGATCGGCAGGGCTTCCTCCTGGGATCCGGCTCTGGAGCGGAAGATAGGGCAGATTGTGGCGAGACAGGAGAATGCGGCTGGCTTTACGCACACATTGGCGCCGGTACTGGATATCTCCCGGGATTCCAGAATGGGGCGGCAGGGAGAGACTTACGGGGAAGACCCGGCCTTGGCGGCAGCTATGGGTGTGGCCTATACCAGGGGGATTCAGGAGAATGGGATCGATATGCAGCCCGTAAGCGAAGCTGCCGGGAGGCGGCATTGCGGTAAGGCAGAGACTGTTTCTGCCGGGGCGGCAAACGGTGGCGAAACGGATAAGCGTTCCGGGGGCAGGCGTTCCG
Source organism: uncultured Lachnospiraceae bacterium (assembly GCA_947564645.1). Classification (GTDB taxonomy): domain Bacteria; phylum Bacillota; class Clostridia; order Lachnospirales; family Lachnospiraceae; genus UBA3282. The sequence goes on along the minus strand of CANOCU010000077.1, from coordinate 9,741 downwards.
AGGCGGTAGCCAAGCATTTCATGGGCTTCCACAATTCCGAGGGCGGCATTCACGGCGCGGACAGCCGCACGCCAAGAAGACTGATGGAGGAGATCTACGGCAGACCCTTTCAGGCGGCTGTCAGTGAGGCGAACCTACGCGGCGTGATGCCCTGTTACTGCACCTTCGACGGGGAGCCGGCGTCTGCGTCAAAGATGCTGCTGACCCAGATTCTGCGGGAAGAGATGGGATTTGACGGGCTGGCGGTATCCGATTACAGCGCCATTGAAAATATCCATAACGTACAGAAGCTGTATGAGAGCGTGACGGAGGCCGGGCTGCACGCCATGGAGGCCGGCATGGATGTGGAAATGCCGATGCTCTCCGCCTATAATGCGGAGCTGACAGAGTGGTTCCGGAACGGAAAGGCAGATGTGGCCGTTCTGGACAGGGCGGTGACAAGAATTTTGGAAGCAAAATTCCGCATGGGCCTGTTTGAACAGCCGTTTGCTCTGGCAGATGGGGTGTTCGAGCGTACTTTTTATAAGGAAGAGGATGCGCAGGTAACGCTGCAGTCCGCCAGAGAATCCATGATTCTGTTGAAAAATGACGGCGTCCTCCCGCTGAAGAAGGAGATCAGAAAGATTGCCGTCGTGGGCTGTCAAGCGAAAAACGCCAGAAGCTTTTTCGGCGGCTATACGCACCTTAGCATGGTGGAGGCGGTGCACGCCGTGGCCAATTCCATTGCGGGGATCGGGGAGGCGGCCTCCAACCAGACCAAGGAAGTTCCTTACATTCCCGGCACGCAGATCCAGTCGGACGAGACGGAAGAATTTGACGAGATCCTGCGGCAGATCAAGCCGGACTGCAGAAGTCTTCTGGAAGAGCTGCAAGATCGTCTGCCGGAGGCGGAGATCGTCTATGCTTACGGGTATCCGGTGGCCGGAAACGACATGAGCCGTCACGAGGAGGCGCTTGCAGCCATCGCGCAGGCAGATCTGTGTATTCTGACGCTGGGTGGCAAACATGGTTCCTGTTCGGTGGCCACCATGGGTGAGGGCGTGGACGGCACGGATATCAATCTGCCGGAATGCCAGGAGGTATTCTTACAGAAAGCGGCGGCGCTTGGCAAGCCTCTGGTGGGGATCCATTTCAACGGCAGGCCGATTTCCAGTGACGGGGCGGACGCCTGTCTGGATGCGCTGATCGAGGCGTGGAATCCTTCGGAGAAAGGCGCCGAGGCGATCGTGGATGTGCTGACGGGAGCATACAACCCCTGCGGGAAGCTTCCGCTCTCGGTGGCGTACCATGCGGGACAGATCCCGGTCTATTATAACCATCCAAACGGTTCCGCCTGGCACCAGGGAGCCAGCATCGGTTTCGCCAATTACGTGGATCTGCCCCACACACCTCGGTATTTCTTCGGGTATGGGCTGTCCTATACGACGTTTGCGTACCGTGATTTCATGATTCATTCCGATGAAAAGCTGATCCGTCCGGATGAAAGCTTCCGGGTATCGGTTACGGTCAGAAATTCCGGCGAGAGGGCCGGTACGGAGATCGTACAGCTGTATCTGAGGGACGTGTATGCGAGTATGACCCGTCCCTGCATGGAACTTGGCGGGTTTGCCAGAGTGGAACTGGAGCCGGGAGAGGAGAAGCAGGTTACTTTCGAGACAGATCCGAGCCAGCTTGCTTTTCTGGATCGGGATATGCGGTGGAAGGTGGAGGCCGGTACGGTCGAAGTGATGATCGGCGCGTCCTCACAGGACATCCGCTATACGGAAGAAATAACAATAACGGATGATATGTATATAGACGGCAGGAAGCGGCGGTTTTATGCGGATGTGCGGCAGGCATAGAGGAAACAGGGAAGGAAGAAGAGTATCGATGAGACAGTATGAAATGTTTGAACTGAGTCTGTCCGGCGAACAGCCGTCAGGCTCCTATGTTGCAGCGGATCTGTCTGCGGAATTTGTGCATAGGCAGACAGGAGAAAAAGTTTCCGTAACATATGATTTAAGTGACTAGGAATGCTTCGCGCATTTCCTGCATACGGAGGATGGATACGGTCATCTGCTCAGCAATCATCAGATCGTAAAAGCCTGGGATTTCTCGAATACGGATACGGCTCATATCTGTCATCAGACGGGTGAGGTGCAGAAAGTGGCGGAGTGGATCCACCAGTATCAGAAACCGCTGATGATCGACGAGACGGGTTATGAAGGAAACATCCCTTATTCCTGGGGCAATCTGTCGGCTTTTGAACTGGTTAACAAATTCTGGATCGTGTGCGTGCAGGGGGGCTATTGTACTCACGGGGAGACGTATTTAAATGAGGAAGAGAATCTCTGGTGGAGCAAGGGCGGCAGACTGATCGGAGAGAGCCCGTCCAGGATCCGTTTCCTGAAGGAAATCATCGATTCCCTGCCGGGGCCGATCGCCTATACGGGCCGTGTCTGGATGAAAGAAGCGTATGAGAAAATGAAGGAGAATATGCCGGAAGAACAGAAGCAGGTGCCGATTACCAGACTGATGCTCACCCTTTCCTGGGAACAGGCGTAAAGCCGACAGGAACGGTTCCTGCATGGAAAAAGGAAAGCCCATGCACAGTTTTATGGACTTTCCTTTTGGTGCAGGTTGTCTATAGTGGATTATAAGTCTAGATCGGTTGTTACAATACCGAATGATTCAAGCTTTGCTTTTAGTATTTTTATCTGGTAATCGAGTTCTTTTTCGGTATTATCTGATTTTTTAATACGTTGCAAACTTGTGTAGCTGTCAATTAAATTATTGATCATTTCTTTGTCGCTTGGCATATCATTCACCTGCTTTCCTGTAGTGGATTGTTGCTACAATATCGTTTACGCTAAGTATAGCAAAATACGAGTGGGGTGTAAAGAGAGTTTCATGATCAGAAACCGGTCCCTGTTAAAGCAATGATGATAAAATAGCTGCTTTGTATGTTCAAAGAGAAAAGAGTTTGCTACAATATTATAAAATAAAAAAGATGTTCGGAAATTGGAGGGATTCAATATGCAGATCTATGACATGAAAGTAAACCACCTGACCAACCCCCTGGGATTTAGGATGCCGCGCACCGTTTTTTCCTGGAAGGTCAGGGAGGCGGCAGGAAAGAAGCAGGAGGCGGCCAGGCTGCAGGTTGCAGCAGACGAGAGCATGGAAGCGCTCCTGTTTGACTCCGGCTTCGACGCGCAGGCGAAGAGTGTGGCTTATCCGGTGGCACTGGAACTTGCGCCATACACCCGTTATTATTGGACGGTGACGGTGCGCAGCGAGGCGGGAGAGGAGGCTGCGGGCGCGGTGCAGTGGTTCGAGACCGCCAAGATGCAGGAGCCCTGGAGCGGCAAGTGGATCACCTGCGACAGCACCGAGAAGCGGCATCCTTATTTCGAGAAGGATATCAAGGTGGACAGGCCCGTCAGACAGGCCAGGCTCTATATCAGCGGCCTGGGGCTGTATGAAGCCTTCTACCAGGCGAAGCAGGAAGACGAGTCCGGCAGCCCGCAGCGGATCGGGGAGGAATATCTGACGCCCTACAGCAACGATTATAACGAGTGGATACAGTATCAGACCTATGATGTGACAGAGCTGCTTAAGTCCTCGGGCCGGCTGTCGGTGCTTCTGGGCAACGGATGGTATAAGGCCAGATTCGGTTTTTCGGCTTTGGAGGATGTGGGCTTCTACGGGAATGAGTGGAAGCTGATCGCGGAGCTGCGAATCGTCTACGAGGACGGTTCCGAGGAAGTGATCGGGACGGATGAGAGCTGGAGCGTGCGGCGCAGCAAGATCGCCTTCTCCAATCTGTATGACGGGGAGCTGCGGGACGATACGCTGCCGGAGACGGAGGTCTGTCAGGCGCAGGTGTGCGAAGCGCCTAAGGGCGTACTGACCGAGCGGATGAGTCTGCCGGTGACGGTGCATGAGACCTTTGATCCGGTGGAACTGATCCATACGCCGGCAGGCGAACTGGTCTTTGACTTAGGACAGGAGATCACCGGCCTTTTTGCCCTGAGGGTTTGCAGACCGGCGGGAACGAGGATCCATATCCAGACCGGCGAGATCCTGCAGGGAGGCAATTTCTACAACGAGAATTTACGGACGGCGAAGTCCGAGTATATCTACATAGCGGACGGCAGCGAGCAGGTGATCGTGCCCCACTTTACGTTCTATGGCTATCGGTATGTGAAGATCCAGGGCATTCCGGATCTGAAGAAGGAGGATTTCAAGGGACTGGCGCTCTACAGCGATTTCCAGGAAATTGGTTCCATGAAGACGGGCAATGCGCTTCTCAACCGCTTCATTGAGAATGTGCGCTGGGGACTTAAGGATAATTTCGTGGATGTGCCCACCGACTGTCCGCAGCGGGACGAGCGGATGGGATGGACGGGGGATGCCCAGGTATTTTCCCCGACGGCCATGTATCTGACGGATTCTTACGCGTTCTATGCGAAATATCTGTATGATATGGCGAGAGAGCAGAGCGCTTTAGAGGGGGCGGTGCCGCATGTGGTTCCTTCCTGCGGCGTGGAGGAGTCTGCCTGCGTATGGGGCGATGCGGCCTGCATCATTCCCTGGAACCTGTATCTCTTCTTCGGGGATAAGAGCATTCTGGAAGAACAGTTTGAGAGCATGAGAAGCTGGGTGGACTATGTCAGCAGGGTGGACGGAGACAACCACGGCTGGCGGGATGTGTTCCACTTCGGCGACTGGCTGGCGCTGGATCACCCGGAGGGCGGCTCGGAGCAGGTTATGGGTGCTACGGATGAGGCTTTTATCGCGAATCTCTACTATGCGGTCAGCGCGGGACTGGTGGCGAAAGCAGCTCATGTGTTGGGATACAGAGAGGAAGAAGCAAAGTACGGCAGATTGTCCGAGGAACAGTTTGCGGTGGTAAAGAAAGAGTTCTACAGCGCTACCGGCAGATGCTGCATCAAGACCCAGACGGCACTGCTGCTGACGCTGAAATATCACCTGACAGAGAATGAGGAACTGGCGAAGAAACAGCTTCTGCAGCTGTTCCAGTTCAGCCACGGCAAATTGCGGACGGGCTTCGTGGGCACGCCGCTGATGAGCAATATCCTGTCGGATAACGGTCTGGACGATCTGGCATACGACCTGTTATTGAATGAGGAATATCCGGGCTGGCTGTACGAGGTGAAGCTGGGTGCGACTACGGTATGGGAGCGCTGGAACAGTCTGCTGGCGGACGGCACCATCTCGGGTACGAGCATGAACAGTATGAATCATTATTCCTACGGCTCCGTGTTGGAATGGATGTTCCGTCACGCGGCAGGCATTGACAGTATGGACGAAGCGCCGGGATTCGGGCAGGCCAGGTTTGCGCCGGTGCTCAACTGGCGGGTGCGTAGCATGGAAGCTTCCTATGATTCCGCTTCCGGCGTCTATGCCTGCAGCTGGGAACTGGCGGACAGAGAGCATGTGACGATATCGGTGACGGTTCCTTTCAACTGCAGTGCGCTTCTTACACTGCCGTCGGTGCCGCAGGAACTCTATGAGGATAAGGCAAATCCGATGTTTGCGGATGTGCGTGACGGTGTGTGCCGCCTGGAGGCCGGAACCTATACGGTATCTTACCGGTTATCAGAGCCGCTTCGCAAGAGCTATGATCTGGATACGCCGATGTGGAAGCTGAAGGCGGAGCCGGAGGTGGTACAGCGGCTTGCGGGGCTGCTTGACCTGCCAGGCATCGCCGAGGAATATATGGGACGTTCCGTGGCGGGATATGCGGACATGTTTAAGGGCATGATAAGTGAGGAACGCTTAGAGCAGATCGGGGCAGTGCTGGCGGAGTGTGAATAACACCCGCAGGATCACCCGGAGTGGCAAAGATCAGGCACAGCCGGCAGCCCTCACGTGGGGCCCGGCAGGTCTGAGAGCGGCGAAAAGGCAGGGGGGTGGAGAAAGGAGAATAGAGACTATGAGCGAAGTGGACGACGTGATCCGGATGTTAGACAATATGACCGAGGGCGGTGTGAGCCGCATCAAGGTGGAGACATCAAAGGAGGTGGCGGACGGAGCCGTTAAGAAGGCTTATCACCACGGAAGATGTGACGTGGGCAGTCCGTTTGCCACCGGGCAGCTGTTCGACGCCGATGAGGCGGACTGCGGACAGTGACCGTATGCAGCGGTGAATGAGATATTGTTATTGTCCGGGCTGCCTGTGCAGTTTTGCGTATTCGGTGGGGGTGCACTGGTAATATTTCTTGAAGGTCTCTGAGAAATAGCTTGTGTTATTAAATCCGGCCTCGTAACTGATCTCAGTGATCGACATATCCGTGTGGATGAGCAGGTCAAGCGCCTTGCTCAGACGGTATTCTGTCAGATAAGTAACGGGTGTTTTGGATAGGTATTTGTGAAACAGGGCGGAGCAGCTGCTCTTACAGACATTCCCGGCATCTGCGATCTGACTAAGAGACAGCGGCTCCTTATACTGGGTACGGATAAAGGTGACCATCTGCTTGACGGTGGACAGCTGCCTGTTCGATTTGGCAGGCTGGCCCGCCTGCCGCGGAAGATTCCGGTAGAGAGGAAGCCACAGGTCAAGGAGCAGAGCCTGGATCTGCAGAACGGCATCATCCGGCACCGCGGTATCGGCCGCGGGACCGCCCGGATAAGCGGCGCGCAGCGGGGCGTCATCCAGAAGATAACCGCACCGGTCACATTGGTGATAGAGCTTTCGCAGAACATCCAGCGTCTGTTTCTGCCAGGGGACCGTGTCTGATAACAGCTGATATGGATGCCCGGTATTGGAGATGACAGGCTGCACATAGGTATCTTCAAAAAATTCGTTGATACACAGAAGCAGCGGATGCAACAGGATACAGATAAACTCGCATTCCGTATAGTCCGGAGAATAGCCGTGATGGAACTGGCGGCTGTTTACCATGATGCCGCCGTCCGGCGGGAGCTCCACCGTAGAGCCGTTGACGTTATAGGACATACGGCCGGAAAGGATTATGATAAATTCCAGATCTTCGTGCCAGTGACTGACGGCGGAATAATTAGGATAGGTAGAGAGAATACCCCGGCGGATATAGAAGGGGTATTCTTTTCGGTTATAGTCTACATTTTCGGAATCATCCGTAGAGCCGGTGACAAATGCGGCTGCCTTTCTTTGTGATTTCACAGTGGTATGCTCCTCCTGTTGTTATAGTAAACGACATTAGAAATTTCGTTTACTATATGTGTCTATGCGGCTGTTCCTTCACCAGGGCCGGTCGTCGGTATGGGAAGACGGCAGCCAGAAAAGACGGCGCCCATTTCCGCAGGCAGGGAACCAGGTACCGTGCGGTATGGCTGTTTGACTTTCGGCGGGCAGAGAATTTGGAAGATTGTTATAGTATTATATAATATTTTGGTAGAAGAGACAATATGATTGTCATATTATCATAATGTGAGAAGTACTTCTTTACCTGCATACGGACTGCTTCGCGGAGAAGAACAGGATCTGCAGTGTATAATCTATTTTCTCATATTGTGAAGGTCCGGACCTCTGAAAAGAGGAAACCTGCAATGAAAAAACATTTTTGGAAGCTGATACTTCCCATTACATTCCAGCAGTTTATGCTGGCGCTGGTCAGTGCATCCGATGCCCTGATGTTAGGAGGACTGAACCAGGATTCTCTGTCGGCGGTCTCGTTGGCCGGGCAGGTTGCCTTTGTTTTTAACCTGTTCATGGCGGCGATGACCATAGGCACGAATATGTTTGCGGCGCAGTACTGGGGCAGCGCGGACCGGGAGAGCGTGGCAAAAGTGATGGCGTTCGTGCTGCGGACTACCTTGCTTGTGTCGCTTGCCTTCTGTGCCGGTGCGACTTTCGCACCGAAGACATTGATGACTGTTTTTACAGATGACGGCCGTCTGGTGGAGCTGGGAGCGCTCTATCTGCGGATAGTGGGGACTTCCTATCTTCTCTCCGGCGTCTCGCAGATCTATCTGTGTATTATGAAGAACAGCGGACGTGCCGGCAGAAGCATGCTGATCAGTTCTGCCACGGTGACGCTGAATATCCTGCTCAATGCGGTTTTGATCTTCGGCCTGTTCGGGATGCCGGCAATGCGTATCGCCGGGGCGGCGCTTGCGACGGTACTGGCAAATGTGGCCGGGCTTGTCTGGGCCGTTTCGGAATCCTGCGGCAGGGAAGGAATACGGCCGGAGTGGTCTTATATGAAACTTACCGTTTCGGAGCCGGAGAGGAAGTTCTGGAAATACGTAACACCCGTTATGAGCAATGAGATCGTCTGGGGCGGCGGATTTACCATGTATTCCGTTATTCTCGGTCATCTGGGAACGGATGCGGTAGCGGCCAATTCCATTTCCAATATCACGAAAAACCTGCTGATCTGCTTCTGTCTCGGCCTGGGGAGCGGCGGAAGCATCCTTGTCGGCAATGCGCTGGGGGCAGGTGAACTGGAGAAGGCGAAGCGGGATGGCGCGCTGCTTGTGAAGCTTTCCATCGTCTGCGGCGTGTTGACCGGACTGGCGCTTCTGGCATTGACACCGGTCATCCTGCATTTTGTGACGATCAGCGCGCAGGCGAAGGCGTATCTGCGGGGAATGCTTTTTATCTGTTCGTATTATCTTGCAGGCAAGGCGGTCAACGGCATGACGATCGGCGGTATTTTCTGCGCCGGAGGAGATTCGAGGTTCGGATTTGTGTGTGATGCGGTCACGCTGTGGTGTATCACGGTTCCGCTCGGCGCGTTGGCGGCATTCGTCTTCCGGGCGCCGGTTATGGTGGTATATTTTCTGCTGAATCTGGATGAGATCGTCAAGCTGCCGGCGGTTTACAGGCACTATAAGAAGTACCGGTGGGTCAGGAACCTGACCAAAGAATAACGACAGAGGAAGTGCGGGAGGGCCTGGTCAGACAGGCGGGCAAGCACGATGCAGGGTATTTGACTACATGTGGAATAAGTGGAACAGGATCAAAGAAGGGAGATACTACATAACATGAATCATTTAGAGAGAAGAGATGCCCAGATGGCATATATTTCGGACGAGACTATTTTCGAGGAACAGCTGGTGTGCAGGAAGAAGCTGCAGAAGTTAAATTTTATGGACCGCTCTGATTTTGACGGTCTGGGGGAAGCGGTGAAGGATCTTCTGGGCAAGTCCGATGGCGCTTTTATCAATCCGCCGTTTTACTGCGATTACGGGAAGCATATTGAGGTGGGGAAGAACTTTTTTGCCAACTATAACTGTATGATCCTGGATGTGGCGAAGGTGAAGATCGGTGATAACTGCCAGATGGCGCCCCATGTGGCCATCTATACGGCAGGGCATCCGGTGCATCCCGTTACCCGCAATTCCGCCTATGAGTATGGCAAGGAAGTGATCATCGGGGACAATGTCTGGCTGGGCGGCAACACCGTGGTGTGTCCGGGTGTGCATATCGGCGATAACGTGGTGATCGGTGCAGGCAGTGTGGTGACGAAGGATATCCCGGACTGGTCCATCGCCGCCGGCAACCCCTGTCGTGTGATCCGGAAGATCACGGACGCGGATAAGAGGAAACTCTTCCGGGACGAGGAGATCGATGACGAGGCCTGGGCGGATATCTGCAGCCGCATGGAGTTCTAAGGGAATAAAATTGTGTTGCAAACTGCGGGAAAGTATAGTATAACTAGAAAAGACCGCAGTGTAATAGAATAACAGGGGCGTTGGACACAAGTCCGGCTGAGATGCAGAGGCGTAATGTCGCTTCCGGTCCCTTGA
>CANOCU010000076.1 GCA_947564645.1 uncultured Lachnospiraceae bacterium | reverse complement strand
CGGCGTCCGCTCCTCATGCACCATGGCATCGTGCGGCAGATTCACCGCCTCAAACTGCGGTCCGCCCATAAATGCCGACATTAACGACGCGCTCCCCCTTGCAAACTGCCAGTCCCTGTTAAACTTTTCCCGAATCATAGCCCTTCTCCTCTCTCTTTGATAATAGTTTCCCGCATCTTATACCGCTTTGTTCAGTCTACTGCAATCAGACAATATACCAGACGGATCCGGATTCCAATACCGTCTTTTTTATGCTATACTACCCATATACACCCCGGAATCAGCATCTTAGGCATCTTATGCCCTGCCTGTTACTCTGGCGGCAGACAACATAACTTTTTTATCCATTGTAAGTATCATTATAGTTGCATTGTGCTCTGCCCTCAATGGCAAAAACCAACTGCCAGACAACCCTTTTGTATCCATATTCAACCTGCAGCCGACAGACGCCAATGAAAGGATCTTCCATGATAACACACCCGATCGACCCTAACCCCCACTCCGTCAGAACCGATTCCACCGTCAAAACAGATCATGCTCACGACATGGACGGTCTTTCTCCCGAACATCTCTTCTCTCCCCAGGAGATGGAACTTCTAAGCGACCTTTCCAATCCGCTGGTCATCAGCCGGGATCTGTCCCTATACAGCATTCAGACCCCCTTTATGATCATGTTGGAAACCTGCCGGGAGCAGGACGGCCTGTGTAATATTTTCCAGTTCACGCAGCGTTCCTACCATTCCGTACAGATGAACAAACAGATCGTGGACTTCACGCGCAGACGTCCCCTGCACCGGCATTCCTGTATCGAGATCATGTATGTGCTGCAGGGCCATGTGACGAATCATGTGGAGAACCAGATCTTCACCTACGAGGCCGGAGAATGCTGCATCATGAACAAGAATATCCGCCACTCGGAAGACTTTACCGGAGATTTCCAGGCCGTCTTCCTGATGCTGCGGGACGATTTCATCACGGAGCTTCTGGCCGAATACTACGAGATGGCCTCTGTGACCGCCAAACCCGACGACGCTAACCTGGTGCTACAGCTTTTTCAGGACAGCCAGAACCAGTCCCTGCAGTTTGACAAGGTCTACTTAGACTGCTTTCCCGTCATTCCTGCAGACGGGATCCTGGAAAAGACGGCGCCGCTGTTCAACAGCATCCTGCATGAGATCATCAACCTGTAGCCCGGCTCCCTTTTCTATATCAAAGGTGCCTTTTCCAGGATTCTGCAGCTGATGACGGATCCTGCGCTGTTCAGCATCAACCGGATCCATTCCGAGTCAGACAATCAGGAATATCTGTTCAGCAAAATCACTCACATCATGAAATCCAGCCACGGACGCTGTACCAGAGAAGAGCTGTCCTCACAGCTGCACTACAATGGCGAATACTTAAACCGCATCATCAAGAAGTACACCGGCAAAACGATCCTCGAATACGGCCAGTCCGTCTATCTCGAGGAAGCGCGGATCATGCTCGCAGGCACGGATAAAAGCATTTCCGCCATTATCGACGAACTGGGATTTTCCAACAGAAGCCATTTCTACCGGCTCTTTGAGAGGGCATACGGGCAGACGCCGTTAGACTACCGCCGGAAATGCAAAGCCGGAGGGCCGCAGGTCCTCTCCTCATAAGTCGGAAGCGGAAATCTGTCCCGCCTTTCACCACAAGTCTCATAAAAAGGAACTGCCGCACATTTTCCTGCAGCAGTTCCTCTTTGATCATAATTCAGTCTTATTCTGTCTGTCCTATTCTATTTCACACCGTGTTCCGCATCCCAGTCCGCGTTCGCTTTCTCGACTTTCAGATTATACATGATGATACTGATCAGGATGATCGAGATCATCGGGAACCACAGATACATGAAGTGCAGCATGTTGATCGTGGAAGCCGACTGCTGAGGCGCATTCGCCACATAACCGCTGGCTGCCAGAAGCATACCGGAGATAGCCGATCCGAGGCCGCCGCCCACCTTGATGCCAAGCGAGGAGCAGGAGAACATCGCACCCTCAATATGCTTGCCCTTCGTGCGCACCGTGTACTCGGACGCCGCGGAGATGATCGCGTTGATATCACCGGTTACCGGGCTTGTGCACAGACCTGACAGCGCGGAACATATGAGCATCATCGGAATAATACCAAGATAACCGCCGATGATAAAGCCGATCCGGAACACACCAGCCATCATATAACCATAAAGGTTCACTTTATACATTCCCTTGAACTTCTTTACCAGCGCCGGAGTAAATGCCAGACCGATGACCATCGGCAGCATCTGCGCCATCGAGAAAGTTCCAAGCAGTGCCGGATTGCCAAGCACGTAAGTCATATAGTAGATACCGATGCCAGCGATACCCGTCTGGATATACATCAGAATATAGAAAGCGGCGATCATCAGGAAATATTTATTTCCTATAAGCAGCTTAACGGATTCCCCGAAGGAGATCTTCTCCTGCGGCTCTGTCTCCTTCACCTCAGCGCCCTCTGTCAGTTCTTCTTCCGATAACTCCTTCACCGAGAAAACGGAGATCGTGTTCACCACCAGTGAGATTATCGCATAGATGAAGGCTACCGTTCTCCATCCTGTCGCGCCGCCGCCGAATTTGCCGACCAGTCCTACCGTGATGGACGCTACGGTCAGGTTCGTCGCCAGTGAGAACATGAAACGGATAGATCCCATCTGCACACGTTCGTTGCCGTTCTTGGTGATCAGAGAGGTCAATGATGCATAAGCGATGTTATTGGCCGTATAGAAGATCGCGTTCAACAGTGTGTAGGTGATGAAGAAATACGCATATTTGGCTGTCTCTCCCAGGCTTTCCGGGATCGCGAAAACCGCTACCAGAAGAATACAGTTGCCAACCTCCGCCCAGAGCATCCACGGACGCGCCTTACCGAGTTTGCTGTGTGTCTTATCGATCATGTTTCCAAAGAACACGTCTGTGACACCATCCGCAAACTTCGAGAACATAATCAGGGTACCGACGATGCCGGCATTGAGTCCCACCGTATCCGTCAGATAGATCAGCACGAAGCTGGTCAGCAGGCCGTAGATACAGTTGGCAGCCAGATCTCCCGAACCATAACCGACTTTGTTATACCATTTTAAATATCTTTTGTCTTCCATTTCGTCTAATGACTCCTTTCATACTTCTGGTGTAAAATATTCACGAACATTTTATAAAAATATTATATGATTTTTATATTTTGCGGGATATGACGAAATCCGACCGTTGTCTTCATTCCGGTGTATCCATATTCAACCTGATGTCCTGCTCTGTTTTATCCTTCTGTTGTCTCCGGCCGGAATATGTCTGCGCCGCTATCCGCACAGTCGATGCAATCTTATTTCCCGGCATTATAAAACGATGTCCGTCTCCACCAGATCTTCCTGTGCCGCACTGGACCCAACGTAGATCGGATACTCCATATGCTCTAACTGCCATTCGCGGTAGACCGGATTGTACCATTTCAGCTTCTCAACCGGCGTGGTGATCTCCACTTCCTTCTCTTCGCCCGCCTGCAGAGATACACGGGTAAAGCCGCGAAGCTGTTTCACCGGCCTGTCCACTGCGGAATTGCGGAAGCCTACATAGAGCTGCACCACCTCGTCGCCGTCCATCGCGCCGGTATTCTTCACCTTGGCCGTCACCTTCAGCGTATCGCCCTCCACAACTGCCCTTGGATCGGTAATCTCAAATGTCGTATAGCTTAGGCCGAATCCGTAGGGGATCAAAGGCTTCACGCCCTTTTTCTCCAGACGGGTATAGCCGTGATAATATTCATAATACTGGTCGGTGGCTTCCCAGTCCACATGCGGAAGGTCCTCCTCCGCGTAGGGAACCACATAAGGCAGCTTGCCGGAAGGATTCACGTCCCCATAAAGGATCTTAGCTAACGCGGTACCGCCCTCCATGCCCGGATAGTATGCCATGATCACGGCATTCACGCATTCGTACCACTCCGTCATCATGATCATATTGCCGCCTACCAGGACAACCACGGACTTCTCATTGACCGGACCCACCTGTTTCACCAGTTCGATGTCTTCCTTATGCAGCCCCAGGCTTTCCTTGCGGTCGCCGCCCATGGAGCCTGTATAATTCTCCGCCTCATTCTCGGAGATGAACTCACCCTCGTCATCATGGTCATAACCCACAACAAAGATCACCGCATCGGCTTCTGCCGCCAGCTTCTTCGCGCTCTCCACGTCGACACCGTCATAGAACACCACTTCGCAGTCCGGATTCGCCTTCTCCAGACCTTCCTTCGGTGTCACCACATAGGGCGGACGCACCCAGCTGGAACCGTGATCGCCGATGATCGCTGTATCCGCCAGCTTACCGATCAGAGCGATCTTCTTTGTCTCGCTTCTTTTCAGGGGGAGCACCTTTTCATTCTTAATCAGGGTAATGCCCTTCTCGGCCGCTTCCCTCGCCACCGCGATATGCTCCGCGCAACCCACTACCGACATGTCATATTCTTTATGATCCTTATCAAAGGCAAGGATCGTCCGCACGATCCGCAACGCCGCCTCGTTAATGCGCTCTTCCGGAACGAAACCGTCCTGCACCGCCTGCACGAGACGCTTACCGAAGAACTGCGTCCACATCATCTCCATATCCTGGCCGCCGTTGGCCGCTTCCACCGTATCCCGGACGCCCCAGCAGAAATCCGACATCACGAAACCGTCAAAATCCCACTCTTTCTTCAGCACCTGACGCAGCAGATAGTTGTGGTGGCCGCAGTGCACGCCGTTATAGCGGTTGTAGGAGCTCATAATGCTGGCCGCCCCGGCATCTACACAATCCTTAAAGTGAGGCAGATATACCTCCTGCTCCGTACGCTGATCGCAGGTGACACTGCACTTAAAGCGCGCATTCTCCATATCGTTGAAGGCATAATGCTTCACACACGCCATAACATCCTCATCCTGTACGCCCCGCACCAGCGCCGCGCCCATCTGCCCGATCTGATAAGTCTCCTCACCGTATGTCTCCTGACTGCGCCCCCAGCCGGGATTGTACGGCAGATTGATACAGACTCCGGCAAAAAGATTGCCGCCAAAGGCACGCACTTCTCTGCCGATACAATGTCCCACCTTCTCTTCCAGCGCCGTGTCAAAGGTCGCGCCCCTCGCCATGGAAACCGGGAAACAGGTGGTCTGCCAGTTGCCGCACACAACACCCCGCGGGCCGTCCGCAAACAACATCGGCGGCAGATTAAATTCCTCCAGGCCGCCTGCCGCGTAGGGCGTTACATTATAATGGTTCTCCTCACTCTCCATAGCCTCCGCGATGGCTGCCAGTGCTTCCGCGGAAGTCGTGGTAAGGTCGATATTGCCGCTCATCAGAGATACTTTCTGCTCCAGCGTCATCTTATCCACCAGTTTCTGCGCCTCGTCTGTCATGGCAAGACGATATTCTTTGGTTGCTCTCATGTGTTTGCTCCTTTCATGTTGTCAAACTTGTGCCCATGCCGCTCCGGCACAAACATTTTGTGAAAAGTGAACTTTCTGCCTGATCAAATTGCCCAAAAATTGTTCAGAAATATCTCAGCGATATTTCCGTGTACGTTAACGGTTAACTCATTATAAAAACGGACTGGCAAAAATGTCAATCCGTTTTGTTATAAATCATCTTTTTCGTTATACTGCACAATTCCTCTGTTTGGTCAGACGATTCCCTTTCCCGGCTTCCTGTCTCCGTTAACGTGCACGGTTGTCGTCTTCGCTAAGATTCCATATAGAAGGCTTTCCAAACGGCACGGCTTTTTTCCTGTTAAAGATTTTGTGCAATATGTATACTGAGATCGGTGTAACACATTTTTTCCTTCGGAGTCTTTCCGTAGGCAAGATACTGAAACAGGATCTCCAGCGACTGTGCGCCCTGTTTCTCCGGCTCCTGACAGATGGTGGCCGAGGTCGTTCCCTCCCTGATCATCTCCGCCAGCT
Source organism: uncultured Lachnospiraceae bacterium (assembly GCA_947564645.1). GTDB lineage: Bacteria > Bacillota > Clostridia > Lachnospirales > Lachnospiraceae > UBA3282. The sequence goes on along the minus strand of CANOCU010000076.1, from coordinate 12,873 downwards.
CTTCCACCAGATCATTGGTAATGATCTTCACCCGCCGGCCCGTGTCGATCCGGGCAACTGTGCGGCAGATATCATAATCCCTGGGATTCACCACATACACGATATTTACATCCGGATATTTCCGGAACATTTCCCGTACCGATTCCTCATTTTTCTCCTGTTCCGCCTCGATCAGGCTTACGTCCAGTACCCGCATACCCGGATACCGCTCGCCCGCTTCCCTGCAGAAACCCGCTATGCGCTCCTTGTGACTGGTCACGGTCTCATCTCCCTCGGAGAAGATATACACCCGGGCGTCCTCTCCCCCGATAAGCGCACTCAGCCCCGCCGCAAGCCTGCCCGACTGCATATAGTCGCAGCCCACATAAGCAAGAAACTCCTCGTCCGCCACATAAGTATTATAGAAAACAACCGGAATCCCCAACCGCTGCGCCTCCTTGAGATAAGCCCGCACTTCCGGCACGTCCAGACCCAGGCCCACGATGCCGTCCAGCTCCCCCAGCATATGCCAGTACGCCGATTCCCTGGAAAAGGAAGACGATTCCTGCTTTCCCACCGGATAGAAACCCACCTGCACGCCGTACTGGGCAAGCTCCTTCGCCTTCTTCTCCGCAGCCCGCGCCACACTCTGGAAAAAGGGATGTTTCTCCATACCAAGAATGAAGAAACCGATCTTCAGCTTCTTCTTCATCACCGCCAGTCCCTGTGCAACCTGGTTAGGCCGGTAATCTAACTCCCGCATTACGGCCTCCACACGTTCCCGCGTCTGCGCGTTCACCATCCCCCGATTGTGCAGGACACGGTCCACCGTTCCGATGGATACCCCTGCCTTCCCGGCAATCTCCTTGATCGTAGCCATGCTGTCACTTCTCCTTGCTTTCTGCTGCCGTTTCCCTGCTTCTGCCTGTAATATATTTCTGATTCCGGCTATTTCGTTTATCCGGCTGCGTCATCCGCAGTTTTCCAGCTTTTTCTACCTGGCAGAATATAAGAATTCTCTGCGTAGCTTCAGATTCCCGCTCTATTTCGTCAATGTAGAGATTTACTTAGTCACTTACTTGGTCACTTACTTAGTCACTTACTTAGTCACTTACTTAGTCACTTACCGGATAAATTGGAAAAGGTCCAACTTTTCCAACTGAAACAGAAGTCCGTAGAATCAATATCTTAAATATACTGCGCCGCAGCTTTTACTCTGATTCATATTTTATCATAATTCGCCAGCTTTACTATCGTTTTTATGAATTTTAATAAATTGATGACAGGCACTTCATTCTCTAAGGCATCCGCTTACTTCGCAATTTGCATTCGGTCAGACTTTCAAATATAGTAAACGAAATTTCTAATGTCGTTAACTATAGAATCTACCACTCTGCAATCGTTCCATCCGCATTGCGCCAGACAGGATTCTTCCATGTCTTACAGTTTTTCTCCGCCTCCGCCAGACGCTCCTCATTTACCCGTACGCCGAGTCCCGGTTCGCTGATCAGTTCAATATAGCCTTGATGATAGCGGTATATTTCCGGATTGCAGATATAATCCAGGAGATCGCCGCCCTTATTATAGTGAATGCCAAGACTCTGCTCTTGTATAAAGGCATTCGGCGTACAAGTATCCAGCTGTATGCAGCTGCCCAGCGCCACAGGCCCCAGCGGACAATGCGGCGCTACCGCCACATCATAGGCCTCCGCCATTGACGCGATCTTCCTGCATTCTGAAATCCCGCCTGCATGGGACAGATCAGGCTGGATCACATCCACATACCCATCCTGCAGCAATTGTTTAAACTCCCACCTGGAAAACATTCTCTCTCCTGTGGCGATGGGAGTTGACGTGACTCGTGCTATCTCACGCAGTGCTTCATTATTCTGGCTTAGGACCGGTTCCTCAATAAACATCAAATGAAACTGCTCCAATTCTTTCGCCAGCACTTTAGCCATAGATTTATGTACCCTGCCGTGAAAATCCACCGCAATATCCATCTGCCCGCCTAGTGCGTCCCGGATCGCTGCTACTCTTTCACATACCGCCTCAATCTTGCCGAAGTGATCGATGTAGTGCATCTCTTCCGTAGCGTTCATTTTGACCGCCGAATATCCCTGTCCGTATGCCTCTAATGCTGCCTCCTTGACGGCAGACGGCCTGTCACCTCCGATCCAGCGGTATACTCTGATCTTCTCCCTGCAGGCTCCGCCAAGCAGATCATAGACCGGCGCATTATAATACTTTCCCTTAATATCCCACAATGCCTGATCGATTCCCGCCATAGCGCTCATTACCTCCGGCCCGCCGCGGTAAAAGCCGCCCCGATACATAGCCTGCCAATGATCCTCGATCATCAGGGGATCTCTACCGATCAAATAATCTGCAAATTCTTCTACTGCTGTTCTTACCGTATCGACCCGCCCCTCAACAACAGGCTCTCCCCAGCCTTCCAACCCACTGTCCGTCACAACCTTCAGGAAGAGCCAGCGTGGTGGTACTTTGTACATCTTTATATGGTGTATTTTCATGATTGTTTTAAACCCCATTCCTTTATCTGTTTAATAAACTATTTCTACCGCTGCACTCTTCCAGAGCCTTTTCCATTTGCAAGTGCCTCTACTTCTGCCAGGGATACCAGGTTAAAGTCATGTTCGATCGTATGTTTCAGGCATGAGGCAGCCACGGCAAACTCTACTGCTCTCTGAGGTTCATATGCCTTGTAAAGCGCATAGATCAGACCTGCCGCAAAAGAATCCCCACCGCCTACCCGATCCACGATCTGCATATCATACTCTCGTGAAAAGAATGCCTTCCCTTCCCGGTATAACATTCCTGACCACAAATTTCTACTTGCAGACAGACTTTTACGCAGTGTCACCGCCACATGAGACAAATGAAATCTCTCCGACATTTCCTGTGCAGCCTTCCGATATCCATCCACATCCAGACTGCCGCCTTCAATGTCCGAATCACCCGCATAAATCCCAAACACGTCAGCCATATCCTCCTCATTGGCAATACACACGTCCACATGCGGCATCAGTTCTCCCATCACTTTTCCGGCCTCCTGTCTGCTCCACAGCTTTCTCCTGTAATTCAGATCGCAGCTTACCATAATCTGTTTTCTCTTCGCTGTCTCGCAGGCTTCCATGCAGATCCGGGGCAGACAGCCGCCAAGCGCCGGTGTGATTCCCGTAAAATGAAACCAGTCTGCGCCGTCCAATATCCTTTCCCAGTCGAAATCCCCCGGCTGAGCCAGGGAAACAGAAGAACCCGCTCTATCATAGATCACCTTAGAAGGCCGCTGTGAAGCCCCCTTCTCCACATAATAAATTCCTAATCGCGGTCCGCCGTAAACGATGTTGTCCGTATCTACCCCGAAACGCCGCAGGGCATTGGCCGCGCTGCGGCCCAGTTCCTGATCCGGCAGCTTCGTCACATAGGACGTTTCCATGCCTAACTGTGCTGCATCAACAGCTACATTTGCCTCTCCTCCGGCAAAACTGACCTCCAGTCTATCGGCTTGTACAAGCCTGCCATACCCTTCCGGATTCAACCGCATCATCAGTTCTCCGAAGCATACCAATTTGCCCATATCATTATCCACTCCTCTCTTTTATCCTGTGCATTTCATTTATATGAACTATCTGCTCTTACCCGTCAGCCGTCGTTTTATACGCCTTAATCTGAGATGTGATCTGCTCCGCCAACAGTCTTATCTTTTCAAATTCATTCTGTAGGATCCACTGCCGGTTCACCAGATTACCACCAATTCCCACGCCGCAGGCTCCCGCCTCCAGAAAACTCCTCACGTTTTTTTCGTTCACACCGCCCACCGCAAGAAAAGGAATGTGGCCCAGAGGAGCCCTCATCGCCTTGATATAAGACGGACCTCCCATTCCTGCCGGAAAAATCTTAACAAACGCTGCCCCGGCCTGCCACGCCTGCACGGCCTCCGTCGGTGTCAGGGCGCCTGGTATGGATACCATATCCTGCTCGTTTGTCAGGCGGATCAATTCCGTATCCACATGAGGCGAAATAAGAAATGACGCCCCGGCTTCCTTTGCCATGGTTACCTGCTCTTTTGTCATAACGGTCCCCGCCCCCACGCAGACCTTATCCCCCAAATCGTCCCGTATACTGCGGATCCCTTCCAGTGTCTGTCTGTAATCGTCCCTGCTTTTCTGGTCAAAGGTCACTTCGATCAAAGAGATTCCGCCTCCCCACAGCGCCCGTGCAAGCAATACACAAGATTTTGCTTCAATGCCTCTGACGATCGCAATACACCCCTGTTCCTCTATCTGGTCGATTATCCTTCTTTTATCCATTACCATTCCCCCATTGCACCGTCCTCATCAAAATAGAGGATCGGATTTCTCCATTTTCCATCATACGCTAACTCTTTCAGAGCTTCTTCATCCACCTCGAATCCAAGACCCGGCTTTTGCAAAACCTCAATATATCCGTCCTTGATCGTAAACGGTTCTTTCAGAATTCCTACGCCCAAATCCCTGCCTTCCTCATGAGTCGGATGTTCCTGTGCAACAAAATTTGCAATACAGGTGTCCACCTGCAGACAGGCGGCCAGCGCCACCGGACCCAGAGGATTGTGGGGCGCCACTCCCATATAGTAGTTATCCGCCATGGCTGCAATCTTTAAGGCCTGCAGAATGCCTCCGCAATGACATAGATCCGGCTGCACCACATTGACAGCCTGTTTTTCAATCAATTCCCGAAACCCAAACGTCGTAAACAGCCGCTCCCCGGCTGCTGTAGGCGTTACCGACGCCGAGGTGATCTTTCTCATCACATCAACATTCTCCGGAAGGACCGGCTCCTCGATAAACATCAGATGAAAAGGCTCCAGTTCTTTCATCAACACAGGTGCCATGGCCGGTGAGATCCTGCCATGAAAATCTACGGCAATATCCACATCCTTTCCGGCTGCTTCCCGCATCACGGCAATTCTTTGTACAATGTCCTCCACCTTGGAAAACGTATCGATAAACCGGATCGGCGGCGCAACCATGGAAGTTTTCAACGCCGTAAATCCGTCTTCCACCCGCTTTTTTACCCAATATCTGATCTCCTCTTCCCGGGGATCATCCGCAAAAGGTATGGCATGCGCATACATCCTGATACGTTCTCTGCACTTTCCTCCCAAAAGCTGCCAGACCGGAACCCCCAGCAGCTTACCCTTAATATCCCACAGCGCCTGTTCGATTCCACTGATGGCGCTGCAGATCACGGCACCTCCTCTGTAGAAACCGCCCCGATACATTTTCTGGTAAATATGTTCTATCCTCTGTGGATCTTCTCCGATGATAACCTCGGCAAGCGACTTGACAGCCGCCTCCACCACAACGGCCTTTCCTTCCAGCGTGGGCTCACCCCATCCTGCTATGCCCTCATCGGTCTCCAGCTTCAAAAGCATCCAACGAGGCTGTATATGATAAATATGAATATCTGTTATTTTCATCCTTCTCTCCTCATAAACTTATCTTATCCTTTGACTGCTCCCGAAGTCATTCCCGCGATGATCTGTTTCTGCATTGCCAGATAGAAAATAACCATAGGGAGCATTACGATACACATGATTGCCAGCATCACAGACCAGTCCAGACTGAATTCCCCGATACACTGATGCAGTTCCAAAAGCAGCGTCAGATTCTTTCGCGAACTTAAGAACAGACTGGACAAGGTGAAGTCATTCCATATCCACATCGTCTGGAAAATGACCAGTGTAGCCGTAGCCGGACGCAGCAGCGGAAACACGATCTTCCAAAACAACTGCATGGGACGTGCACCGTCAATCAGTGCAGATTCTTCCATATCGATGGGAATCGACCGAATAAATCCCTGATACATAAAGACTGCAAAGGAAACACCCGATGCATAGACAAGGATCAGTCCGCTTTTCGTATTGATCAGATTTATTTTCTTCATTACAGAGAAGATCTGTACGATCAACACCTGGGTAGGTACCATATAGCCGATCAGAAAATAAACCGATAAGAAGTCTGTGATCCGGTTGCGGAATCTCGTGATCGGATAGGCGGCCAGTGCGCCCAGAAGCACGATCAGCACTACGGAAGCTGCCGTGATCAGACAGGAGTTCCCGAAGGACCGGAAGAAATCCATCTGTCGAAACGCTTTCACATAATTGTCAAGGAACAACTCCTTCGGGAAGCCCCATGGCTCCCTAAGCATCTGACTATATGGTTTAAAAGAATTTAACACCATATATATCAAAGGGCTTAAGAAGAGCAACGTAAAGAGCAGAAGCAATATCTGAAATACAACACTGTAAAATCTCTTTTTTTTCAGCATACATCATCCTCTCTCTTTCTGGAAAAATAAAGCTGTATCAAGGATACCACCATGATAACAGCAAAAAAGACCACTGCCATGGCAGAAGATCTGCCCACCATTTTCTCCCCGATACCTGTTTTAATGATCAGCTGTGTCATAAATGTCGTCTTATACCCCGGACCTCCTCCTGTAAGGGAATACGGCAGCGCATAAATCTTTAACCCATCGATCACAATAAGCATGGTACTGATCGTCATAGCCGGCGCCAGAAGCGGGAAGGTAATATATCGGAAAAGATTCCTGCGGGAGGCCCCGTCAATTCTCGCCGCCTCATAATACTCTTCTGCTATTCCCTGCAAACGCGCCAGATAAATACAGGCATGCCATCCTGTCAACCGCCACACGTTTGCAAAAATTACGGAGAACATCGGGAGGACACCCCTCGAAAGCCACCGAACCGGCTTTAGTCCAAATCTGCCAATAATGGAATTGATCACACCGTTTTCTGTCGGTCCGAAAAAAAGCTGAAAAATATAGCCAATGATCAACACACTCGGCACCGACGCAAAGAAAAAGGCAGATCTCACAAAATTTCTGCTTTTAAACCCCGCATTGAACACCAATGAAAGCGGAATTGCCAGAAGTGTAATGATCACAGCATTAAAAAAACAAAAGACAAAGGAATTTTTCAATGCCGACAGCATAGATTCCGAATGAAATATCTTTATGTAATTTTTCACTCCGACCATCTCGACAGACGGCGAATATCCGTCCCAGTTGGTAAAAGAATAGGCAAAGCTCAACAGAATCGGAACGATCAGTAAAATAGTATATAAGATAAAAGCTCCCGTGATGAAAGGAGCAAATTTTCTGAAAAATTTAGGATTCAGCATTTTTTACACCTCCGTTTTTACTCTGCAAAACATATACTTTTGCCATGCAAAGTCTAAAATAGCCGGCGCTGCGTCATGCCAACGTGACATTCCGTATGCGCCGGCCCCTAATAGCATTAGAAATTTCACTTTCGACCCTGCAAAAGCTTCCGCATATAGCCTTGACAGCAGCTTCTACTATTCATCCTTTAATTCTTCCAGCTTGCTCTGCATTTCCTCCATAAAGGTGTCACAATCAATATCCCCTAACAGTAACTGCTGGCTGGAAGCGATCAACTGCTGCTGCAGTCCGGTTCCATAAGTACCCCAGTTACCCTGCGGAATATATACGCTGATCTTCCCTTCCGAATACTGCTTTGCAATGTCAGCGAGAACCGGATCCACATCTGATTCAATACCGTCCATACCGATCACATAACCGTTCATATCCTGATACAGTTGAACAATATCATCTCGTGCAATAAAGTTCAGAAAGGCCTCCGCCTCTTTGACGTGTTCCGTACCGGAACTGACAGCCATCGCACAGTCCACCGCACCATATGCTACTTTGGTCTCTCCACTGGTGCCAGGCATCGGGAAGAATCCAATCTCGAATTCCGGTTCCAACATCTGCACTTCCTTCAAATGCCCTGCATGACCCGCTAAAAGTCCCGCATTTCCAGTTGCAAATTCACTGAAAAATTCCTGGGAGCTGACACTGACAAGATCTTCTCCTACATAGCCCGGAACGATCAAGTCATCGTACCATTTCTGGATATAAGGACCCCAGCCATCTGCAAAAGTCTTCGTACCGTTCATCACCTCCTGATGATAATCCGGATCAGACACCAGGTAATCATTCATAAAAGGTCCAAGAAAGCTGTCCCAGAACCATTCCCCTCTCTCGATGATCGGTCTGGTTCCGTTATCCTGCAGGGTCTTGCAGACCTGCAGAAACTCATCCCAGGTAGCAGGCACTTCTATATTCAACTCAGTAAAAAGATCCTTATTATAGAAATAGCCTCCAACCCATGTAGTAGGTGCAAACCCATAGTACTTTCCGTCTGCCTCGTAAGTATTTTTGTTCGTGTCTACCAGCCTGGATACCGCTTCAGTCCCAGATATATCCGCACAATAACCATTCTCGATCATTTCTGTCTTATTCTCCGCCGCAATGTAGAACAAGTCAGGAATCTCCCCCGTGGAAGTTAACACCTGCATTTTCTCCAGATAATCAGCTACCGGCGCTGCATACTGAAATTCAATCCTGATCTCCGGATACTCCTCCGCAAAAGCATCCAGAATCGGCTGGAATTTCTCCTGCGGATACCAGGCAAGAAATGTCAGCGTACATGCCTCAAGTCCTGTCTCTTCGACTCCCGGTTCTTCTTTGCCCTCGTCCTCACTGTCCTGCTGCGCTTCTTCCTGTGCTTCCTGTGGCTGCGGCTCCGCATCCTGCTGTGTTTCGCCTGACTGACCACCACAAGCCGTCAGAGAACCCACCATCAAAGCTGTCATCCATAACGCTGCTATTCTCTTTTTCATAACCTACCTTCTTTCTATTCTTTTTTTGATAAAGCTTTATCCTGTAAATTTATTTTACCAATACAACCTGTTTCGTAAAATGACGGATAACCGCAATCCTTGTCATATCCTACGCTCTTCTTTGCCTTTTTGTCTTATTCTTGCCCAAAACGCTTCTCCTGCTGCCTCTCTTCTCAGAATTTTCAAGCGGAATGCAGTGTTCCATGTCACAAGCCACTCCGACACTCCAAAGTAATCCCCCTTCTTCGTGTGCCATCTTGTCTGTAGGATCCCCTCATCCTGGCTGCCGGCCGGCCTTAGCTGTCCTTTGATCACAAGCCCTCCGTCGGAAATATTCTGCAGGCTGTTCTTCCACACAGCTTCCCCCCGTTCCCGCCAGATTCCATGTCCTGTAAGCTGTGCCAGTTCCTTCCATGCCTCGCAGATCTCCAGTCCATAGCAGTCTATGTGATGGTGCTGCACCGATACCGCCGTGCCGCCAAGGGTCCTATAGCCAATCTGTCCCAATACGCTGTTCTCCGGAAACGACACATTGTAGTGATATTGCCACGACGCCAGATAATAGCTGACATCTTCCGCTGCTTTCACATAATCTTCCTGTCCGGTTGCATGATACAATGCCAGTGCCGTGCGCAGAAGGGGAATTGCGGATTCCTTATCCACACAGCAGGTATCCAATGCGCCTGCCGTCGTATAGCCATAAGTCATATATTCATCAAAATAGTATGCAAAAGCCCTCTTAGCGGCAGCCAGATACTCTCTTCTCCCACTTTCTTTCCACCCTTCACAAAGAGCCTCTGCCAAATAGCAGCCTACCGTGCCCTCCTCATCGCTGCATACACCGTCGTTATACCAGGCTTTAGCCAGCTTTCCATTCTTTTTCTGTCTGCTGACCGCAAAGTCACAGACGGCAAGCGCCAGATCACGATATGCTTCTCTCTCTGTCCCTACCGCTTTCAACAGATGATATGCTTCCAGATATTCCACCACCACACTGTATAAATTTGCCGCATCATTTCGCTCCTCCCTGTTATCCAGATTTTCGCCATACTGTAAGATACGGTCAAACCGGCATCGGAACAATCCATTCGAAAGCGGCGCCCTTTCAGCCCAGCAATCCAGGATCTCCAGGCCCATGGCGAACGCTTCCTCATCTTTTGTAAGCACAGAATGGTATAGCAGGGAAACTGCAAGTGACGCGTTCTGCCCCACCCATCCGATCTCAAGATAGTCCCTCTTCTGCTCCCAGGCTTCTCCATTCCAGCTAAGGCCCATGCAAAATCCCGCAAAGCCCGGCTGCCTGAAAAAAGCACTCTTTCTCACAAACTCTATTCCCAACCGCCACACCTCTTCCCTGCTCAGACACGGTTTCTGTATTTCAGAGAAAAGATTCCAGGCTGCATCAAGAAAGAACCCATAATCATATGCAGCATGTCTCCCTGTCAATACCAGATAAGCACGGAGCGTGATCTTATCTGCCTCGATCTTCCAGTTATCCCGATAAGGCCTTTCTTCATAGCAGTCTCTGGCACAGTAGACCACCGGACTTTCCTCTTCCGGAAAATGTAAAGTCATATACAGACAGCCCTCCTTCTTCGTCAACGATGCCGATACCCCCACCGGATTATCCAACGCCGCAAAGAGCCCGGCTGCCACATCAGCATTCTGCCCATACATGCCCGCCGGCACACCGCTTCTGTGTCCGGCAAATCGCCAGGGCTTCCCGTCCTGGTACATTCCCTTGGGCTCTTTACCCTCACCCCAGGAATTACCGGCATAATTGACGCATGGAATCATATAGAAGTCTGCCGGTCTGTATAAAAGTATTCCCATCTCCACTTCTTCTATAGATTTTCTGTTGTTTTCCGCCCATATAGTCCTGGTCCATTCCCAAGTGTTTTCATCCTTTCTGGTGAGAGCGTCTTCCCATTTCTTGCAGCCTGGTCCGCAGATTTTAATAACCTTTCTGCCATCCTGCATGATCTCATTTCGTTCTAAATAGAAAGTGTCCATTTTCTTACCTTCCTTTCCAGCAACGTCACATTACCAGTAAAGTATAGAAAATGAACACCTCATATAAAATGCCTTATAATCTTATTTCTTACCAAATCATGTACAGTATAAATCTGCTACGTTCCTTCATCCACTCTCATATACATTCTCTTGTATACAGACGGAGAAACTCCCACCATCTTACTGAAAGCCCGGGAAAAATGATATTCGCTGGAGTACCCGATAGCCCTGGCGATCGCATAATTCGTATAGTTTGTCCCTACAAGGAGCTCCTTCGCCCTCATAATCCTCACTCGTATCACAAAATTCCAAATAGATTCTCCTGTCTCACTTTTGTAGATCTTCGACAGATAGCTCTTGGAAAGATGCAGATACTCTGCCAGCTGCTCAATAGAGAATTCCTCCTGACAGCAATGAGCTTTCACATACTCCTGCGCCTTGCCGATCACGATACCGGCCCTGCACTGCTGCATACCATGACTCTCCAGTAGTTGCAGCCCTTCTTCCCAGATCTGCACCGCCTCCGAAAACCGCAGAACATCCGCCATCCTCTGTTCCAAAGACTCATACTCCTGCGTCAGATCCTGTCTGGCGGTCTCCTTCATCCATCCCAAACAGCACTTTATCTCCCCAACTACCGTTTCTTTCTCTGTTCTTCTTTTCTGGCATTGATCTTTCCATTGTGCGAAATACTCCCGGCACTTCTGCGATTCTCCGGCCACGATCCACAACATAAACCGCTCCCGCGATATCGCTTCAACTTGTTCACCACATTGTTCCCGAAGCTCTTCCCCTCTGTCCGAGAAAAAAAATCCTTCCTGATAAAAAAGACGCTGCAGTGCCCTTTTGCTATCCCGGCACAGCAATGTCGGATTACCTCTCGATATTCCGCTTACGCCGCAGAGAACGCTCTTCTCTTCTTTGCAGTATTTGTCTCGTATTCTGTGCAGACATTCATCCAGCTTTCCTGAATCTTCCGCACAAAGGAATACTGCGAATCTTCCATCCCCCACAAACAGAAGATAACTTTCCACTCCCTGTGCTGATCTGATATCCTGTTCGATAAACACAATCTCACTTCTGACAATGGTCTGCAGACTCAGAACGCACCAATAGCCTTCTCCTGTAAGCTCCTCCGGCAAAGAATCCGTTTCATCCCGGTAAAGACGCAGTAGCTGCTCCTCCAGATATTTTTTCCTTAACTGGTCTAATGACTCCTGTAGATACTGGATCCTGTCCTGATACCCTTCCTTAGAGTCCAGCTCCTTCTGCACTTCAATCAGTGTATTCAGAAGTTCCTCCCTGTTCACAGGCTTCAACAGATAGCCATTCACATTTAATTTCAAAGCCCTCTGCGCATATTCAAATTTATCATAAGCGCTGATGATAATGACTTTGACCGTTGTGTCCTGCATTCGGATTCTGGTGATAAATTCAATGCCGGAAATATTTTCCATACAAATATCGGTAATGATCACATCCGGACTTTCACGATGAAATATCTTCATAGCCTCAGCTGCATTCTCCGCGGTTCCAACAATACGAAATCCGTAAAACTCCCATGCTATCAGCTGTTTTAAAAGCTCCAGCATATATGCCTCATCATCCACCAACAGAACCTTTTTCATGTCAATAGCCGTTCCTTTCCCTTCTTACCAAAGCAGTGCCCTTTTGTATCGGATTCAATATGGCTATATCTCCAAAGGCAGCAGAATCGCTATCTCCGTAAATTCGCCCAAGACACTGTCTATTTGCACGCCAAACTCATCGCCGTACCGTAACTTCAAGATCAAATTCACATTATTCAGCCCAATGTGCTCTCCCATAGGTTTGGCCCTCTGCAGACCGTTCCTGACCTGTTCCATTTTCTCCGAAGACATCCCCCTGCCATTATCTCTAACGCATATCCGCAGATTTTTCTCACATAGCGCTACGGTAACAGTAATCCATGCATGATTAAAATTTCCTGCAAATCCATGCTTAATACAATTCTCCACAAGGGGTTCCAGAATCATCTTAGGTACCATACACTGTGAAAGCCGGTCTTTTTCAATGATCTCATACCGCATCTTATCCTGATACCGGAGCTGATAAATATCCAGATACGCCCGTACATAGTTCAACTCTTCCCGCAATTCCACCGTTT
>CANOCU010000075.1 GCA_947564645.1 uncultured Lachnospiraceae bacterium | reverse complement strand
ATGATCTGTTCCAGCCGTTCTACATTGAGCGGCTCAATATAAGTCACATCCGCCGTTTCCGGATCCGTCATGATCGTAGCCGGATTGGAATTGACAAGTACGATCTCATACCCTAATTTCTTAAGCGCTTTGCAGGCCTGCGTTCCCGAGTAGTCAAACTCGCAGGCCTGCCCGATAATGATCGGACCCGACCCGATGATCAGCACCTTATGTATATCTGTTCTGCGTGGCATACATGTCCTCCATTCTTCCCTCTGCGTGGATATTGCCGGCTATGCCTGCAATATCCCTGAATGCGTAAAACTTTCTCTCGTCAACAGCATTAGAATTCCGTTATCGTCCCTCATTTTATCATTAGATACCAAGGGTGTCAATTCGGTTCTTGGAACGAATTTTACTGCTCAAACGCCCCTTCAAACTGCGCCTGCTGCATCTGGTAGTACTCCCCGCGTCGTCTCATCAGTTCGTCGTGGCTGCCCTGTTCGGCGATCCGCCCGTCCTTCACCACCAGGATCAGATCCGCATGGCGGATCGTGGAAAGCCTGTGAGCGATCACAAAGCAGGTCTTGTCCGTCATCAGACTGCGCATAGCCTGCTGGATCTGCATCTCCGTCCGGGTATCCACGTTGGAGGTCGCTTCGTCCAGGATCAGCATCCGGGCATCGGAGAGCATGGCCCTGGCGATCGTCAGAAGCTGCCGCTGCCCCTTGGAAATATGCACGCCGTTATCCGAAAGCTTTGTCTGGAAGCCTTCCGGCAGCTTCTCGATGTAAGAGTAGATCATGGCTGCCCTGGCCGCCTTTTCCACCTCTTCCATCGTGATATCCTCTCTGCCGTAGACAAGGTTCTCATAGATCGTCCCCTCGAAAAGCCAGGCATCCTGCAGTACCATGGTATAGGCGCCCCGCAGGCTGTCCCGCCTGATCTCATAAGCATCCTGGCCGTCCAGCAGGATCGCGCCCTCCCTGATATCATAGAACCGCATCAAAAGATTAATGACCGTCGTCTTGCCCGCACCCGTGGGCCCCACGATGGCGATCTGCTGCCCGGCCTTCGCATGCAGATTAAAGTCTTTCAGGATCTGCTGCCCCGGCTGATATCCGAAGGAGACATCCTGCAGCAGCACATCCCCGTAGACTTCCTGCAGGATCCTGGCCTGCTGCGCATCAGGCTTCTCCGGCAGCTCGTCCATCAGCCGGAAGACCCGCTCCGCCGCCGCAAAAGCGGACTGGAACTCCCCGATGATATTGGCTGCCTCGTTGACCGGCCCGGAAAACTTCCGGGAATACTGGACAAAAGACGAGATATCGCCGATCCCGATTCCGCCCCGCAGATACAGCAGCGACCCAAACACGCTGATCAGCGCCAGGGAGGTATTGTTCATGAAGTTCACGGACGGCCCGGCCAGCGTTCCGTAATACTCCGCCCTGGTGTTGGCTTCCACCACCTCCGCATTCCTGCGGTCAAACACCTCGATCACCTGCGTTTCCCTGCCATAAGCCCGGATCGTCTTCTGCCCGTTGATCATCTCTTCCACCATACCGTTCAGTTCCCCGATCTTCTTCGACCGAATCCGGAAAAGCGGCCGGGAGTGACTGACGATAAACTTCGTCAGCAGCATGGAGACCGGCAGCGTCACCGCGAAGATCAGCACCATCTTCGGCGCGATGGACAGCATCATCACCAGGGAAAAGAGTACCGTGATCACACTCTGCATGATCTGCAGGAAATCGTTGGACAGCGACTGGTTCACCGTATCGATATCGTAAGTGATGACGCTGATGATATCCCCCGTGGAATACTCGTCGAAAAAGGACACCGGCAGTCTTGAAAGATTCTCAAACACGTCTTTGCGCATCTGGTAGATGATCCGCCGTGTCAGATAGATCGTCAGTAACGACAGCAAATAGGACAAAACGGCCGAGATCACATAGAGGACCGCCATCCACCCCGTATAGTAAAACACCCGCTCAAAGTCCACGCCGCCTGCCCGAATGCCGATAGCGTCGATGGCCCTGCCGGAAAGCCTGGGACCTAAAAGCGCCAGCACATTGGATGAGACCATCAACGCCACACCCGCCGCGATCAGCAGATGATAGCGGCTAAGATAGCGCCATAACCGAAGCAGCAGATCTCTCTTCTTACCCTTCATAGCCACACGCCGCCTCCTTCCCGCTCTCCCGGTGTTGGGGCGCCGTCTCTTTCCCGCCTCCTGTTGCCGAAGCACCGTCTCCCGCTCCCCGGCCGTCTGCTCCCTTGCCGTCTGCTCCTGGTCCGTCCTCCTGCTGCCCCATCTGCAGTTCATAGATCATCTGATAAGCCGGACAGCTTTCCAGAAGTTCTCTGTGTGTCCCATAGCCGATGCAGCCGCCATCTTCCAGTACGAGTATATGATCCGCCCCCTGAATGGAACTGATGCGCTGGGCAATGTTGATCGTCGTCGTATCCTGAAAATGTGTCCCCAGCTCCTTACGCAGCTTTGCATCCGTCTTGTAATCGAGTGCGGAAGAAGCGTCGTCCAGGATCAGGATCTCCGGCTTCGCCGCCAGCGCCCGGGCGATCATGATACGCTGCTTCTGTCCGCCGCTTAAGTTGTTGCCGCGCACTGCGATCCTGGCATCCATGTCACCCTCTTTTTCCCGGATAAAAGTCTCCGCCTGGGCATACCGGGCCGCCTCCCTGATCTGCTCTATGGAAAGCCCTCGGAAAAAGTCGATATTCTCCTCCACTGAAGCCGCCATCAGATAATCGTTCTGAAACACCACCCCGAACATGGCCCGCAGCTCCTGATAAGGAATCGTCTCGATCCGCCTGCCGCCGATGCGGATACTTCCCGCATCCACGTCATAGAACCGCAGAAGCAGATTGACGATGGTGCTCTTGCCGCTCCCCGTAGCGCCGATAATCCCCAGGCTCTCGCCTTTTCGCAGGGCAAAGCTGATGTGGGAAAGATGGTCCCCTTTCCCGTTGTAGGAGAAACAGACGTCGCGAAATTCCAGCAGAGGAACGTCGTGATCCGGTTGCTCAGGTACCTGCACCTGCATTTCTTCCGGCTGCTCCAACACCTCATTGATGCGGCCAAGCGACGCCATCCCCTTAGAACACATGACGAAGATCCTTGTGATCCCCAACATGGCATTCAGGATGAGGATAAAATAACTTAAGAAGGCAATGATCGCCCCGGGTCCGGTCTCCCCTTGCTGCACCAGATAAGCGCCGGCGATAATCACTGCCGTCAGCCCCAGATTCAGCACCAGTGTCGTGGCAGGGCCGCTGGCAGAAGAGATCCGCCCGGCCTTCTGCTCGATCTTAGCCAGTTCCTCATTGACTCCGTCGTACCGCTTCCGCTCATAGTCTGTCCGGGAAAGCGCCCTAATCACTCTCACGCCTGTGATATTTTCCTGCAGGATGCGCACCATCTTGTCCAATATCTTCTGCTGCCCCGCA
This sequence comes from uncultured Lachnospiraceae bacterium, assembly GCA_947564645.1. Lineage (GTDB taxonomy): Bacteria > Bacillota > Clostridia > Lachnospirales > Lachnospiraceae > UBA3282. Next base: position 15,654 of record CANOCU010000075.1, on the reverse strand, counting down.
TACACCGGAATGCTGCACTTCGTGACGGCCCACACGATCAGGATGATAAAAGGCAGCGCCGCCGCAAGCACTGATGCCAGCTTCGGCTCCATCGTCATGGTGATCAGCATACCGCCGGTCAGAAGGATCGGCCCCCGCACCCCCAGACGCTGTACCCTTGCCAGCATCCGGTTTACATGGTAAGTGTCGGAGGTCAGCCTGGACACCGCCGAGGATACGGTGATCTCATCCATCTGCCCAGCGCTCAGATACGTAATTTTCGTAAAAAGGTCATGCCGCAGCTGCCTGGTCATCCCGCCCGCCGAAACCTCCGCCATGCGGTTTGCCCGCACGTTGGTGGTCACGGAGATAACGGCGCACCCGATCATCACCCCGCCCCACCAAAAGATCAGGGATACTTCCCCCGTAGGCACAATATCGTCTATAATCTTGGCCAGCAGGGACGGGATCAGCAGATCCATCATCGAAGCCGCAAATTTTAGGAACAGTGTCAGCAGCATAAATACGCCGTATGGTTTTATGTATCGCAGGAGGATCTTCATGCTTTTGTATCCTTTCAGGCGAAGCGGTCTGTGTCATGCTCACCTGTATTTAATCATAATCTGACGAACTGTTTTTTTCAAGGAGACAATCTGTCTTTTCAGATCCGCTCTACTCCCCGGACACCTGCGTCCCGTCCGCCTTCATATGATACTTATCCTTATAGATCAGCTCCGAGATCGGTACAAGCTCATATCCTTTATCCTGCAGTCCCGTGATCACCGCATCCAGTGCATCGGCAGTAAACTTAGCCCCGTTATGCATAAGGATGATCGAGCCGTTCTTTAACTTATCGGACTCCACCACGCGCTTGACGATGTCATCGGCGCCATAGTCTTTCCAGTCCAGAGAATCGATCGACCACTGGATCGGATAATACTTACATTTGTGGGCATTAGTTATGACATGATTGTCATAATCGCCGTAGGGCGGCCGGAAAAGGAACATCTCATATCCTGTCAGTTCCTGCACTTTGGTATGTACTTTCATCAGCTCTTCCTGACACTGCTCGTCGGACAGCTGGGACATATTCTTGTGATTCTCACTGTGATTGCCCAGATCATGGCCTGCCGCCAAAATCGCCTTCACGTCGTCCGGATAACTCTCCACCCATCCGCCGGTCATAAAGAAGGTTACCTTCACATTATGCTTCTTAAGCGTGTCGAGAATACGCCCCGTATCTTCATTCCCCCACGCGGCGTCAAAGCTGAGCGCCACCTGCTTCTTATCCGTCTCCACGCAATAGATCGGCAGTTCTCTCCCTCCCACGGAACTGCTAACCGTGATGGAATCCGGAAGGTGTCTGCTCACCCCCTGGATCAGGGCGATTGTCGCCAGCGCAAAGGCCGCTGATTTCGCCACCTGCACACAGACGCTTTTGATGAAATTCTGCTTCTTCCTTTCCTCCTTGGTGATCGCAATCTCCTGGGCCGCACTGCCGCAATACTGCCCGCAGCCCCTCTGGCGCTGCCTTTCTGCGGTCCAGGCGTCCACCTGCTCCTGCCTGGGCCAGGACCCTTCTCTTCTATTATGATGCGACGCTTCTCCCTGTATCTTCCTCTCCAGCTCGCACATGGCCAGTTTCATCTTATCGTTCCAACTCTTGCCGTTTCCGTGCATAATGATACCCTGCATATTGTTGTTACTAAAATATATGCAGGGCAGCTTATCCATTATTAGCTTCAGATCGCGGCCGCGGCCTCCGGGAAATACTTTACGGCAGCTGTTTCCCCGCCGCCAGATACAGCTCGTACCACTCCTCTCTGGTCAGCGTCATATCACCCGCCTTGCAGATATCCCGTACACGGCCCGCATTCACGCTGCCCACGATCGTCTGGATCCCGGCCGGATGCCGCAGGATCCATGCGGTCGCGATCGCATTGGTCGATACGCCGTATTTCCCTGCCAGCCGCTCCATAACCCGATTGAGCTCCGGGAATTTCGCATTTCCGATAAAGACGCCTTCAAACATGCCATACTGAAACGGTGACCAGGCCTGCAGCCTGATCTTTTTCAGCCGGCAATACTCGATTACGCTGCCTTCCCTGACACATCCGGCGTCGTTATGGATATTCACGTTAAATCCTGCGTCAATGGAAGGACAGTGCGCGATGGAAAACTGTATCTGGTTCACGCAGACAGGCTCGTCCAGGCAGCTGTTTAACAGCTCGATCTGCATGGGATTGTGATTGCTCACGCCAAAGCTTCTCACTTTCCCTTCTTTCTTCAACATCCGGAAAGCCTCTGCCACTTCCTCCGGTTCCATCAGCGCATCCGGCCGGTGCAGCAGGAGGATATCGATATATTCCGTCTGCAGCCGTCTCAGGCTGGCATCCACGGATGACAGAATATAGTCTTTAGAAAAATCAAAGCAGCCGGGACGGATGGCGCATTTTGTCTGTATCACCATCTTCTCCCGCTCTCTGCCGGCCATAAGCCTGCCGAATACGGCCTCCGCTTCCCCTTTGGCATAGATATCCGCATGGTCAAAAAAGTTGATGCCTGCTTCCGTGCAGACGTCGATCAAAGCGCCTGCTTCCTTTTCATCCTGTAACCCCGTCAGCCTCATGCATCCTAGCCCAATGGCGGATACCTGCGGCAGATGGTCATTGATCTTTAACATTTTCATAACAACACACCTTCCTCTTAGTAAAACACTCTCTCATGAGTGTAACCGGATAACGAAAATTCGATACCGGACTGCCCGTAACTATTCAGCCTTCGGCTTCATAGTTACTGAATCCGGCCTATTCCAAGTTTGCCTTCGGCAAAGAGGCCGGATTCTTCTCAACCTTTATGCGTTCTCACGGACTTTGCAGCAAGTGCAAAGTCCTGGGCTGAACTGTTACGACTGCCCGTTCATGTTGCAATCCTCTCTTGACATTTTACCACAAACCATTACAATATGATATAGCTCTTTACTGACAAGACAGTTGACATTACACTTAACAAAAGTCAGACTATACCGAAAGGAAACAAACAACCATGAAAGAATTTCTGCAACGCAAAAACATCATCTTCTCCTTCAAACGCTACGGCGTGGACTGCCTGGGCGCCATGGCTCAGGGCCTGTTCTGCTCCCTTCTGATCGGCACGATCATCAAGACGCTGGGACAACAGACCGGACTGGAATATCTGGTGACCATCGGCGCCTACGCCACTGCAGTGGCCGGACCAGCCATGGCAATCTCCATCGGCTTCGCCCTGCAGGCTCCCCCGCTGGTGCTCTTCTCCCTGGTAGCGGTGGGCGGCGCAGCCAATGAACTGGGCGGCGCAGGCGGCCCTCTGGCAGTACTGATCATCGCCATTCTGGCGACGGAATGCGGTAAGCTGGTCTCCAAAGAGACGAAGATCGATATCCTCGTCACCCCCTTCGTAACCATATTCGCCGGAGTGGCGCTCTCCACCCTCCTGGCGCCGGGCATCGGCGCAGCCGCAAGCTCCGTAGGACAGCTGATCATGTGGGCCACCGACCTGCAGCCCTTCCTGATGGGCATCCTCGTATCCGTACTGGTGGGTATCGCGCTGACCCTTCCCATCTCCTCCGCAGCCATCTGTGCCGCACTCTCCCTGACAGGACTTGCCGGCGGTGCGGCCGTGGCCGGATGCTGCGCGAATATGGTAGGCTTCGCGGTGATGAGCTTCCGGGAGAATAAGTGGGGCGGCCTGATCTCTCAGGGCCTGGGTACGTCCATGCTCCAGATGGGCAATATCGTAAAGAATCCCCGGATCTGGATCCCGCCCATCCTTGCTTCCGCCATCACGGGGCCCATCGCCACCTGCCTCTTCAAACTGCAGATGAACGGTACCCCCGTCTCCTCCGGCATGGGCACCTGCGGCCTGGTAGGACAGATCGGCGTTTACACCGGCTGGATAAACGATATCGCCGCCGGCACCAAGACTACAGTCACTGTCTTTGACTGGGTCGGCCTGATCATGATCAGCTTCGTACTGCCAGTCCTCATCTGCGTATTGGCGGGTAATCTCCTGCGCCGGATCGGCTGGATCAAAGAGAACGACCTGAAGCTGGATTAGCCCACAACACAGACTGTTGCGAACGTCCCCAAAAATGTCATGAAAAGACCGGTAAATTTTGTTTTTCCCTCTTTACAAAAAGACATATGTGCCGAGATAATATATAGAGAAGGCTCATTTTATCCAGTGTTGTCTTCTCGCAACAATTCCTTTATTTCCGAAAGGATTTAGGTAAGACAAATCTTTATTCATCATGAAAAGACAAGGAAGTCAGATTTTGCAGTTAACTGCGACACATGGAGGGCGATTGATATGGGTATTGGAGTAAATGGTTTAAGTTCAGGGCTTAATGATACGTATTCCGCTCTGTTAGGCGGAGGAGCCGGTTCCGGCGAAGTAGGCGGCGCATCGCTGCTGTCCGATTATGCATCGATCAAGAACGGCAGCTATGGTAAGATGATGAAATCCTACTATGCCAAGGTTAAGGATGCAGAGGCGGAGGAAGAGACTTCCAAGAGCGGCTCGAAGACGAAAGAGAAGGACGCCGCATCTGCCAGCGCGGCAAGGAAATTCTACGAGACTGCCACAGGCATGAACGCGCTTGACTACAGCGCCGACAACATCGACGAGCTGTACGATAAGGTGTCGGCTTTTGTCAAGGATTACAATTCGATGATGAAGGCGGCATCCAAGAGCAACAACAGCGAAGTGAAGGCACAGGCGGACGCCCTGAACGATTATATGTATCAGAATTACAAGTTATTTGCCAAAGTCGGGATCACGATGAATGCGAACCGCACTCTGTCCATCGACGAGGATACTTTCAAGAAGGTGAACGAGAAGACCGGCTCCACGAATGTTCCTACCTTGACCACGCTGTTCAAGGGCATCGGCTCCTTTGCAGACAAGGCGGCCGACAGGGCAAGCACCATCTACCGCAAGGCAGGCGAAGGGGAAGAGGTTACTTCCGCCAAGGCCAAATATGCGGGCAGCACGGGCAGTGTTTCCGCCGATAAGACAGACAGTTCCGACAAGACCACTTCCAAGACTGCGAAGGATGCGGCATCGGCAGCTTCCGCAAGTGCACTTTACAAGTCCGTTGAGAAGCTGGGCGCCATGATCATCAACGATGACAATAAGGACAATGTATTTGACGTATTTTCAACGCTTGTCCGGGACTATAATGAACTGTTGGAAGACACGGCAGACAGTAAGAATTCCAATGTCATCAAGCAGGCCGATTATCTGAAGAGTCTTGTCAGCAGCAACAAGAGCGCATTTTCCAGAATAGGCGTCACGGTGAACTCCGACAAGTCACTGTCCATCGATGAGGAGAAGTTCATGGAAGCCGATATGAGCACGGTGAAGAGCCTGTTTAGCGGCGCATATTCCTTCGGCGAGAAGATGACTGACCGCATCAACCAGATCTACCGCTACGCTACCCAGGGGGATTCCCTGAACGGTCAGACCTACAACAGCCAGGGCGGCTACAGTGCGGCCGGCGTCGGTTCTACCCTGGATACGGTGATGTAGTTTTTGCACAAACAATGAACTGAATCAAACGGCTGAGTTCTTACAGACAGGCCGGGTATACGTATTACACGCATACCCGGCCTGTCATAATTTTCTTGATTCTCTTTTTATGCGAAAGGATTCTCCGTCGGGTAAGGCAGGCTCTTCGGCTGGTTATAGCCGATCTCGCTCACATCAACGCCGATATACTTGAATACTTCATACAGCGCCTTGCCGAAGTGGCCGAATGCGACTGCGCCATGGTGCGGGTAATTCTTCTCGATCAGCACGTGACGATAGAATCTGCCCATCTCCGGAATCGCGAATACTCCGATACCGCCGAAGGATCTGGTTGCTACCGGCAGTACTTCGCCCTCTGCCACATAAGCGCGCAGGATATTATCTGCCGAGCTCTGCAGACGGTAGAATGTGATATTGCCGGGAACGATATCGCCTTCCAGCGTACCCTGTGTCACTTCCTCGGGTAGCGTTCTCGCCATGATCATCTGATACTCCATGCTGCACTTGGAAAGCTTCTTGGAGCAGGTGTTGCCGCAGTGGAAGCCCATGAAGGTATCCGTAAACTTGTAATCGAATTTGCCTTCGATCGACTCTTTATACATATCCTTGGGAACGGAGTTGTTGATATCGAGCAGTGTTACGACATCATCGCTGACTGCCGTACCGATGAACTCACTCAGTGCGCCGTAAATATCCACTTCGCAGGATACCGGAATGCCTCTTCCTGTCAGACGGCTGTTCACATAGCAGGGAACGAATCCGAACTGTGTCTGGAATGCAGGCCAACACTTGCCGGCGATCGCTACATACTCACGATACCCCTTATGCTGCTCCACCCAGTCAAGCAGTGTCAGCTCATACTGCGCCAGCTTAGGCAGGATGGTAGGCTTGTTATTGCCTTCGCCAAGCTCTGCTTCCATCTCCTTTACAACTTCCGGGATACGAGGATCGCCTTCATGCTTGTTGAACGCTTCGAACAGATCCAGCTCGGAGTTCTCTTCGATCTCCACACCCAGGTTGTACAGCTGCTTGATCGGTGCGTTACAAGCCAAGAAGTTAAGCGGTCTGGGACCGAAGGAAATGATCTTCAGACTGGAAAGACCAACGATCGCCCTTGCAATCGGCACGAACTCGTGGATCATGTCCGCACAATCCTCTGCATCTCCTACCGGATACTCAGGGATATAAGCCTTCACGTTGCGCAGTTTCAGATTATAGCTTGCATTCAGCATACCGCAGTACGCATCGCCGCGTCCCTGGATCAGGTTGCCCTGGGATTCCTCGGCAGCCGCCACGAACATCTTAGGACCGTCGAAATGCTTTGCAAGCAGTGTCTCGGAAATCTCCGGACCGAAGTTACCCAGATATACGCAGAGTGCATTACATCCGTTGTCCTTGATATCCTTCAGAGCGTTCACCATGTCGATCTCGCTCTCGATGATGCAGACAGGGCACTCATAGATGTCGGCCGCATCGTATTTTGCCTGATATGCCTTTACCAGGGCTTCTCTTCTGTTCACTGCCAGAGAGGCCGGGAAGCAGTCACGGCTTACGGCTACAATACCAATTTTGACTTTCGGTAAATTGTTCATGTTCTTTATCCTCCTTTTACCGGGTTGACCGGTTTGGTTACCTTGTTATACTTCCTGGCAAAACTTCCCGCCGCCTTCTGACGGTATGCCATGCTGTACGAATACGAAACGCCGCCGGTACTATTCGCGGATATCCAGGTTCTTACCCACAAGACCGATATGCGCACCGGCGTCCAGTCCGCCTTCTGCGTGTCCGATCAGCCACTTGTTCTTCGCGGTGATCAGCTTATCTTCCCACCCGTCATGCGCCTCTGTGAGCGGACAGTTGGTGCCGGCCGGCAGTACGATCCCGACCTTAAACTGGTTGTCCCCTACACTGCAGGGCGCATAGTGCAGTGTGGTCGCATAAATCTCCACTGCCGTTCCTGCCGGTACGAGAAACGCCTCCATCTTCGCCGTATCGTAAGTGAAATCATCCGTGATATCCTGCTGCATCCCCAGGATCAGAACGGCATCCGTAGCCGCCACATTGATCTCCGAACTTCTGTGGTACTCCGCCGCATTCAGCTTATAGTTCATGCCGTTGCAGTAGCCCACCTGGATGGGCAGCTCGCCAAAGGTCTTCTTCTGCAGTTCCGCCGCCGTAGAGGTAGCCTCCAGCTCCGGGATGGACGGCTCATACGCCACACCCTCGAAATCAGGCGTCTTCTTCAGCGCCTCCATAAGCGGCCCGAAGTCATACCCTTGTACGACTCTTCCGTATTTACGGAACGCCTCGTCTGTGATCTTCTTAATCTCCATCTGTGATCCTCTCCTTTCCATTATTATCTATCCGTCATTTACTTTCTGTCATTTTTACCTCTACGTGGATATTGCTGGCTATGCCTGCAATATCCCTGAATACGTAATGAAAGTTTACTTTCAAACTTTACACCCCTGCATATCGCAAGCTGTGCTTGCGATACTGCACCAATAAAGAGTTTGGAAAAAGTGCGGTGCAGGTAGTTACCGGATGATATCAAACAGCTCCTTGCAGGCCGGATAGATCTGCTTAAACTGCTGATATCTCGCCTCATATCTCTCCACAAGCGCCGCATCCGGCTCTACCGTATCCACTACCTTCACGATCTTGGCCGCCGCTTCTTCCACGTTCGCATACTCACCGCAGGCAACCGCCGCCAGCATCGCGCCGCCCATAGCCGGACCTTCCTCGCTCTCGATTACGTCCACTTTCAGATTCATGATATTGGCGATCATCTTCTTCCACAGAGGACTCTTGGCGCCGCCGCCGCAGATCTTCGTCCGCTCGATCTTAACGCCCAGAGACTTCGCAACTTCCAGAGAATCACGCAGGGCAAAAGCAACGCCCTCCAGAACCGCCTGGGTCATATCCGCCCTGGTGGTATCCATGGTCATGCCGATAAAAGTACCTCTGGCATTGGGATTATTGTGAGGAGAACGCTCTCCCATCAGATACGGCAGGAAATACACGTGGTTCTCACCCAGCTTGTCGTCCGTGATATCCTTCTGCTCCGCGCCGTAATCCGTGGTGCCGATGATGTCGTCCATCCACCATTTATTACAGGAAGCCGCGCTCAGCATACATCCCATCAGATGATAGTGCCCGTCTGCATGGGCAAAAGCATGCAGGGCGTTGAACTTATCTACGCCGAACTTATCCGAAGAGATGAAGATCGTGCCGCTGGTTCCCAGAGAGATATTACACATACCGTCTCCCACGGTGCCTGTGCCCACTGCCGCCGCCGCATTGTCGCCGCCGCCGGCCGCCACCTTCACCGTCGCAGGAATGCCAAGCTCTTCCGCGATCTTGGGCAGTACGGTTCCCACCGTCTCATAACTCTCGAAGATCTTCGCCAGCTGCTCTTCCTTCACACCGCAGATCTCACACATTTCCTTAGACCAGCAGCGGTTCTTCACGTCGAACAGAAGCATGCCGGAAGCATCCGATACGTCCGTACAGTGAACGCCGGTCAGTTTATAAGCGATATAGTCCTTCGGCAGCATGATCTTCTTAATTCTCGCGAAATTCTCCGGCTCTTTATTTTTCACCCAAAGTACCTTCGGTGCGGTAAAACCGGTGAAAGAGATATTCGCCGTGTAAGCCGACAGTTTGTCCTTGCCGATCACGTTATTCAGATAATCGCATTCCTCCGCGGTCCTGCCGTCATTCCACAAAATAGCCGGCCTGATCACCTGATCATTCTCGTCCAAAATGACCAGCCCATGCATCTGTCCGCCGAAGCTGATGCCTGCGATCTGGCTCTTATCCACATCCGCAATCAATTCCTTGATACCGGCCATGCTCTGCTCATACCAGTCCTCCGGCTTCTGCTCCGACCAACCCGGATGCGGGAAGAATAACGGGTATTCCTTCGATACAATGTTCACGATCTTGCCGCTTCCCTCCATCAAAAGAAGCTTCACGGCGCTAGTTCCTAAATCCACCCCAATATACAGCATGGTAACCCTCCTGTTCTTTGTTTTCCTTTTCACCTTATTTCTGTCTTCGAGACCGTGCACGTGCACGTTTTTGATATTTCCATCATAATCTTTGTCAGACAGAAAATCAACCCCATAAAAAATTTTCGGAAAATTACACAAAATCTGAGGTCCTGTTTTGGTTATTAATTTCCAAAAACTGATTTCCGGGTTTTATTTTCTTATTTTGCAGCCCGCTCTCTCATTTCTCCCCTTCATATTTTATTGACTTGCCTACCCCGTTATGCTACGCTGTATGCGTATTACTGTACACCGAACAGAAAGGAATCCCGACATGGCAACGCTCAAAGAAATCGCCGATCTGGCCGGCGTATCCCGCGGCACGGTGGACCGGGTCTTAAATCACCGCGGTTCCGTCAATCCGCAGACAGAGAAGAAGATCCTGGAGATCGTGCAGACCCTGGATTATAAGCCCAATAAAGCCGGCATCGTCCTTGCCGCCCAGAAGAAGAATCTGAAGCTGGGTGTCGTTCTGTTGGGACGGGATACGGTATTCTATGACGATATTCTGGCAGGCGTCCGCGACAAGGCGGAGGAACTGGAAGGATACAACTGTTCCGTCCTGCTCAGACAGACGGAATACGATCTGACACAGCAGCTGGACGCCATCGACGAACTGGTTGCCGAAGGGATCAGCGGTCTGGCCATTTCTCCCTACAATGACAACGCCGTCCGCGAGAAGATCGACGCACTGCACGAACAGGGAATCCCCGTTGTCACTTTAAATACCGATATTGAGAATTCCAGGCGGCTCGCCTATGTGGGCTGCCACTTCTACCGTTCCGGTGAAACAGCCGGGGGCCTGATGCATCTGATGACAGGCGGCGCCGCAGAGAGGTGTGTACGCGTAGGGATCATATCCGGTTCCACAAACATATTGTGCCATACGGAACGTATCGCAGGATTTCGTCACGTGACAGAATCCTACGGGGGCATCCGGATTGTGGAGACCGTCAACACCTATGACGACGAGACGGAAAGCTATGACCTGACCGCAGATATGCTGCGCAGGCATCCCGAGATCAATGCACTGTACTTTACCGCAGGCGGCGTTTACGGAGGATGCCGCGCCGTCATGGATTCCGGGCGCGCCGGACAGATCACCGTCATCACCAACGACATGGTCGATACCACCCGGGAATTTCTGGAAAACGGCCTGATAGCGGCTACCATCTGCCAACAGCCTTTTGTGCAGGGATACAAGCCCCTATCCATCCTTTTTACCTATCTGACCACGGGGGAACTTCCGGCCGTGGAGAATGATTATGTCAATATCGATATCCGCATCCGGGAGAATCTGTGAACCGCTGCCGGAACATTTGAAACTGCTGCAAAGACATTTGAAACACATATACGGAGGAATACTATGAGCAAAAAGAAAGCCGTCGTCTCTCTGGGACACGAAGCACTCGGATACACAACATTAGAACAGCGGGACGCCGTGAAGGTTACCGCCCGGGCACTGGCGGATCTGGTGGAAGCCGGTTACCAGCTTACCATCACCCACAGCAACGGCCCCCAGGTCAGCATGATCCACAAGGCCATGACTGAGCTGCGCCGGGTCTATATCGACTACACCCCTGCGCCGATGTGCGTCTGCTCCGCCATGAGCCAGGGCTATGTCGGATATGATATTCAGAACGCGTTGCGTGCAGAGCTGCTTGGCCGCGGCATTTCCAGGCCCGTCAGCACGATCCTGACACAGGTGACCGTGGATCCTTACGACGAGGCATTCTACGAACCGACCAAAGTGATCGGACGTTATATGTCCGCGGAAGACGCCGAGATCGAAGTCAAGAAAGGAAATTATGTAATAGAGAAGCCCGGCAAAGGTTTCCGCCGTGTGGTGGCGGCGCCGAAGCCCATCGACATCGTGGAGATTGACGCGATCCGCACACTGGCGGATGCCGGACAGGTGGTGATCGCCTGCGGCGGCGGCGGTATTCCCGTCATCGAGCAGAGCCACGCCCTGCAGGGAGCTTCCGCGGTCATCGAGAAGGACGCCATCGCCGGTAAGCTGGCAGGCGACCTGCAGGTCGATGAACTGATCATCCTCACCGGTGTTCCCTGTGTCTATCGTAACTTCGGCACGCCGGGACAGGAAGCACTCCCTTCCATGACCGCAGAACAGGCCAGAGAACTTATGACACAGAACCAGTTTGAGGCCGGCACCATGCTGCCGAAGATCGAGGCCGCCATCGCTTATCTGGAGAGAAATCCCGCCGGCCGCGTCCTGATCACTTCGCTTGGCACGGTGACCGAAGCTTTGAAGGGGAAGAATGGTACGGTGATTAAAGTATAAAAGAAAGAGCATGTGCTCTTTCTTTTATACTTTAATCAGCTTTTTCCGGCTCCACTTGCCGGACAGATACCGGATAAAGGAGATCACGAAATTGGTAGTCCATCCCATGGGAACCGCGAACCAGACGGCCTCCACGCCGATGATCCCGGCAAACCCAAAGGCAAAGGATACCCGGATCGCCAGATTGACCAGATTGGCAAGGGTGAAGACCACCACATCCCCCGCTCCCCTAAGTACGCCGTCCGTAATGGCCTTCATACCGATACAGACAAAGAAAAAGGCGATAAAGGTCAGATACGCATTTCCCGTGGCAAAAGCCGCCGCATCGCTTCCCTCTTCCAGAAACGCATTGATGATGGGCGCATGGAAGACCGTGAGGATCAGACAGATCAGCACTGCAAAAGCCGCCACCATCCGCACGCCCGCCAGATACCCTCTGCGCACTCTCTCCGGTTGTCCAGCACCCAGATTCTGGGCCGTGAAAGTGGAAACCGCATTGCCCGTGGCGATCATGGGCACGATGCAGATAGACTCAATCCGCATACCTGCCGTGTAACCCGCAAGCACCGATGAGCCAAAGCCGTTTACCACGGACTGGACCAGAAGCATACCGATGGAGACGATGGACTGCTGCACCATGGAGGGAATCGCAACCTTGATCATATTACCCAACATAGAGAAATCATACAGCGTTCTTTTCCCCGTATCCGCATCTGCCGTGCCATGCTCCGCCGCATATATCGCTTCCGCCTTCTGCTCCCCTGCACCCGGCGTTCCTGCGCCTGCCTCCTTCGTTTCTGACGTCTCCTCTCCATAGGCCTTCAGAAGCCTCAATAACAGACAGGAGGAGATCACGGCAGAAAGTCCCTGGGCGATCACCGTCGCGATGGCGACGCCCGCCACGCCCAGATGAAAGACCCGCACCATCACAAGATCCATCCCGATATTGAGCAGAGAAGAAAAGATGAGCAGGTAAAGAGGCGTCCTGGAGTTGCCAAGCGCATTGAATATGGACGACAGAATATTATACATGAATAAAAAAGGCAGGCCCAGAAAATAAATCTCCAGATAGAGTACGGCGTCCGAGAGAATATTCTCCGGCGTGTTCAACCCTGTCAGGATCGCCTTGTTTCCAATAAGCCCGATCGCGCTTAAAAGCAGGCTGAGCACAAGAAAACTGATCAGCGCCGTGGAAACCGAGGTCTTCATCTTCCTGTAAAGCCCCGCCCCCAGATACTGGGAAGTGATCACACTGGCGCCGATCCCGCCGCCTATGGCAATCATAATGAATACCGTAGTCAGCGAATAAGAGGCTCCCACGGCCGCCAGGGCGTCCTCCCCCACGAACTGTCCTACGATAATGGAATCCACCGTCGTGTAGAATTGCTGGAACAGATTGCCTAATATCATCGGAAGAGCAAAGAAGAACAGCGATCTGCCCGGCGCATCCGTGATCATGTTGTATTTTTTCATTCTAACCCCCATTATTCCGTTTTGCGGCGGTCTCTACCCCTTTGTTTCTTTCAAGTCATCCAAATTACACTTAACCGATAAAATTCTGCCGTAAATATCACAGCGGCCCTTTATTTCCCGCTTCCCAATACCATAAAGAGCGCGCCAATCATAATACAGAAATCGGAAATATTGAACACAATGCTCCGAATCTTTTGATTTTTGACCGGAAAACTCACATAATCCACCACGTATTTCCGTACCAGGCGGTCATAGGTATTGCTGTAGGCCCCGCCCAACAGAAGCGCCAGTCCGGCTTTCAGCATCTTACTTCCCTTGCAGGAGAAGGTCAGCACGAAAAGTACCGTCAGCCCCAGCGTCAAAGCCACCGACAGCGCCGCCACCAGTCCGCTCCTTCGCTCTCCGGCGTCCAGCATTGCTCCCTTATTATGATATCTGCGGATCAAAAACCTGCCGCCGCAGACTGCCGTCTCTTCCCCTTCCTTTCTCGACCGCTCGATATGATCCTTGATCAGCAGGTCAAGCAGGAAGATCATCATTGCCATCAGTGAAAATCCTAAGATTGCCATGTGTTTCTCCTTCTTTCATCATCCTCCAAAAATCCTCTGCAAACGCGATCCGGCTGCGTCCAAGTCAGACGACAAGAATACACGGTTCCCTATAACCCGCAATAAGAGAATCATGTGTGACGAAAATCATATTCTCCACAGAGGCCTGACAGATCAGCATCCTGTCAAACGGATCCTTATGGGCAGGCGTGCCTTCTTCCCGCTCTAAACCTGCCATCGCAAAGATATGACTTTCTCTGAATGGCAATTTCTGATAGCCTGACTCCACACAATACTCCGAAAGTTCCTTCGCCGAGACTGGCATTGCATTCGGATGTGCTAAATATTTTATTTCTACTTCCCAAAGAGAGAGCATACTATAATAAATGTCATTTTCCATATTCTCAATTAGTTTTTTTGCTTTTTCCGGCAGTCTCACATCATTGGAAACTGCCCAGAGAAGAATATGCGTATCTAGCAATATCTTCATAACGCTCCCCCAAACATTTCCTCTATTTCTTTGTCCCATGCATCGAATTCATCCGGAATACAGAATTTCCCTTCGGCTGCTCCGATACGCTTTCTATCTGGTTGCTTTGGAATCAATGTCATCTGCACAACTGCAGTTCCATTCCTTGCCAGATAAATGACTTCTTCCTGTCTGGTCTCCAGCATTCTCACCAGCTTTGAAAGATCCGTTTTCGCATCCAGCATATTTACCTGTGTCATAGCCGCGCCTCCTATTATAAACTTAGCCAGCAGCGTTAGCTATACTGGCTAAGTTCATTATATGCAATCTGTCAGGTAATATCAAGCATAAAGGATCCTCGAAATGCAATAATCCCTCACCGACATCGCAACAACGATCACGATCCCGTAAAATGATATTTCTTTCGAAACGTTTCCCGCGCCAGAAAGGAATGATCAACATTTCCTGTATATACGGTAATGATTGAATCTTCTATTCTGTTAAACTGATCGCCGCTATAGCAGTTATAGGTAAAAAGATTCTGACTGTTTTCTATATAGATCATATTAATTTCCAGATCATCTATATCTATTTTGATTTTATCCTACCCCGGCTTCTTTATATATTGGTAGATTCAGGACATTATTCTTTTGATCTATCAGATCGATCACATTTTTTCCGTCTATCGATCTGATCGTATGCCTCTTTAAATAATTTTTATCCGCTGTTATATTTTTCCCGTAGCGCCTGATTGACCAAAATGATAAATAAATTGTCTTTTCATACGCATTTTTACATTCGGAAATTCTATATGATAAGATATAGGCAGATTCCTATAGTTAACGACAGGCCGTCCACAAAAATGTGTATTCTGATTTTCTTTACCTGCGAGGAATCTTTATTGGCGGATCCGGAAGAAAAAGATATTGTGTTTCTGGATATCGAGATGCCCGGTATGAACGGGATCTATGTAGGAAATAAATTAAAAAAGGCGAACAAAAACGTCCTGATCTTTGTTGTCACCTCTTATTCCGAATATTTTAGATGAGGCGATGCGCTTTGACGTGTTCCGCTGTCCCTCCGGTCGACTTTATGGTAACGATCTGCTCTGTTTTTCCTGTCATGAAAAACTTGTTCGCATTAGCGATCAACCAGTGCGACAAGAGAAAAAGCCGGAAATTCACCGAACTACCATTGCTATTTCAGAAAACTAGGGAAACACTGATTAATTCAAGTATTTCCAGATAATGTATGATAAAATGT
>CANOCU010000074.1 GCA_947564645.1 uncultured Lachnospiraceae bacterium | reverse complement strand
CTTAACAAACTCACCTTCGCTGCCTGCTATGTATTCTGCCACCGCCACACTCGCATCATTGCCAGAAGCCACGGCGATACATTTGATCATGGTCTCCAATGTCTGCGTTTCCCCTTCTTCCAGAAAGACCTGTGAGCCGCCCATGGATTTTGCATAAGCGCTGGTGGTGACCAGATCCTCCAAATGGATCCTGCCGTTCTTTATGTGCTCAAATATGACCAGTAAGGTCATAATCTTCGTAATGCTTGCAGGGCTTCTCCTTGTATCCGCATCCTGTTCGCAAACTACCTGACCGGTAGAAGCCTCCATCACAATATACGATGGCGCGGTCACATCCGGCGCTGCCATAACCTGCATGGAGACACACAGGAATCCGCTCTGCATGAGTATACATCCCAATATAAGCCATACTACGATACGTTTTCCGATTCTTCGCAACTTTAGTCACTCCCACTCTAATAGATTCTCTGCTATGGTTCCTTATGTATTATTCATATTATCGTGGGACAACAGATATTCCGATGCAATCGGGCAGTGGAAAAGTTTTTCTCCTGCGCATAAAAAGAAAAACAGACCCGGTATCTTCCGGATCTGCTTCGTGATTACTTAGTTGTATTTGCGTTTTCTTGCTGCTTCAGACTTCTTCTTACGTCTAACGCTAGGCTTCTCGTAATGCTCTCTCTTACGAATCTCCTGCTGGATACCAGCCTTCGCACAGCTTCTCTTAAAGCGACGCAACGCGCTGTCCAAAGTTTCGTTTTCTTTAACGATTACGTTTGACATTCTCGCACCTGACCTCCCTTCAGTCCCAGAGTATTTCGACTGATTGGGTTATTTACGTGTCCTCACACACACTTAAGATTATACCACAATTTGGTTACGAGTCAACTATTTTTTTCTATAGAATAGAAATTTTCCATGAGTGCTTGGCCCTGAAATACTTTGCGGCCTGTGCGGAGACATATATACACAAAGCACCTGCTTCATCTGAGGAGTAAAAAAGCAGCTGCTAAAGCAGCCGCTTTTTATCTCATTATTCGCGGAAATTAAGCAAGTGCATCAACCAGCTTCTTCAGTGCTGCCAATGCCTCATCCGGAAGCTTATCATAGCCTTCCTTCTTCGTAGCGAAGTCTTCTACGGCCTTCACACGAGTCTCCATAGCACTCTTCAGCTGTGCCTTATAATCAGCATCGCCAAGGTCAGCATTGAAGTTCTTGAAGCCTTCTGTCTGGCCGTCCCATGTGTTCATGATCTCGATATCCTCGAAAGGTCCCCACTGTGTGAACTGTGCCTTGCCTTCTACGATCGTCTCCAGGATGCCCAGGGTATCTGCAGGTTTAACCTTCTCACCCATGAAATCACCTGTGTTAACGATATAGCATGCTACATTCTTCTCTTCCACCAGCTTCTTAAACTTATCATAATCGTTCACCAGAGGATAGGTTCTGAACGGATTAGCATAAGGAACGATACGGATCGCATTCAGGTCTGTGCCCGCTGCGACACGCTCTGCGGTAGAAGTCTTGGTTGCCAGGGTTGCGCCCATAACGGATGCCAGAGCAGCGCCCTTTAATTTCACTACCGGCGGGATCGTAGGATCTTTCATGATCCAGAAGATCGCGTTAACCGGAGCGTCGATCTTGTCTACGCGGTTAGGAGACCACAGTTTGGACTTGATCGCACGGCCGTTACCGTTTCTGATATCCTCGGTCACGAGCTGGATCTTGCCTTCGCTGTCCATGGTGCAGGAGCAGTTCTGAGCGGATAACAGATACTCGTTGTCAGGACATCCTGTCGGGTAATCTGCTGTCTTATCGAAATAAGTAGGCTCAAGCGCTACGGATGCACAGGTATCCGTGTTGATGATGAAAGCGTCGTCGTGAAGCACCTTGATCTCATACTTGCCGCCATGCTTCGCATGGGTCAATGTGGACTTACCGGAACCTGACAGACCATATACGGATGCAACGAACTTGGAACCGTCTTTCAGCAGATACTCCTTCTGTCCGCCGTGGCAGGATGCATAACCGTTTCTGTTAGCAAGCGCCCATGCCATGGTCAGGGTGCCCTTCTTGTGCTCACCGAAGTATTTCATACCAAGGATCGCCGCACAGTTCTCGTTGGTATCGAAGTAGCACAGTGTCAGCGGATCGCTTAAGCAGCTGTAGTCTACATCGGGTGCCTCATGAGGAGCCCACTGAGGATCGGAGAAGATATAGATATCAGGCTCATTACCGTCGCCTACGGGTTTGGATTTCTTGTACATCTTAACGTACTCGTCAGACATATACTGGAAGTTGATCATCCAGTTGTAAAGCAGATTCTCCTCCCCTTCCGGAATCAGAAGATGTGCCTTGGCCATAAACTCAGGATCCAGTCCGACGAAGCACTCTGCATGATACATTGTCTTCCAGCGTGTCTCATAGATCGCGTCCATAACAACCTTGTCAAGCTTGGCCGCATCCACACCGGGCTCGCCTTTGATACGGCGTGCAGCTGCATAACGGCCTGTTACCGCACCGTCGTTAAACAGCAGAACCTTAGCGTCAGCCGGAAGACCGAATGTCTCGCCGTCCTTAACCGGCATATCTGTTACAACAGTACCAGGGGAATTCTTAGCCAGCTCATAAGCTTCTCTCAATGTGTTAACCTTGACTACGTTGTTTCCGTAGAAAGCTGCCTCGATAATGGAACGGGTCTTGGAAAAACCAACCTTGCCGGCACCAATCTCGGAAATGGGATAATACGCTTTTGTTGCCATATTATATTCTCCTCCTTAAAAATTGTATTATTGAACGGAAGACGCTTGTTCTCCCGTCGCCCTCTTACTATGTACGGGAAGCCCGTACACCGCTCTCATTATCTCAAAACCGCCTCTAAAAGTCAATATTGAAATCCATTTACAAACATTTTTCTCTATAAACTTTTTCTGACTTAATCTGTATAAATTGTGAATAAATGTTAAATCTTTGTTAACTTAACGTTTTTTCTTGTGCCGTACTTTTCCTTCATGCTATTATAGAATAGATGTGAAACAAATATTTATGAAAGGAGGTACACATCATGGATACTAAGAACACTTTTTCCGAAATTACCCCCGAGATTATTCGACTTGCAGGTATGAGTGAGCAAGCCGGTATTATAGATACCGATTTATTTACGAAATACGATGTTAAGCGTGGTCTCCGTGACTTGAACGGCAAGGGCGTCCTTGCCGGACTGACCAATATCTCCGACGTACGCGCAAGCAAGATCGTGGACGGCGTACAGGTTCCGACCCACGGCCGTCTCTTCTACCGCGGCTACGATATCAAGGACCTGGTAGATGGTTTTGCAAGCGAGAACCGCTTCGGCTTCGAGGAAGTAACGTATCTGCTCCTCTTCGACAAACTGCCCGACAAGGAAGAACTGGCTGAATTTACGAAGCTTCTGTCCGGTTATCGTTCCCTGCCCACCAGCTTTGTACGCGACATTATCATGAAGGCGCCCAGCAACGACATGATGAATACGCTCGCCAGAAGCGTGCTCACACTCTATTCTTACGACGACAGGGCAGACGACACGTCCCTGCCCAACGTACTCAGGCAGTGCCTGCAGCTGATCGCTCTCTTCCCGATGTTATCCATCTACGGTTATCAGGCATACAGTCATTACCACAACGGAGAGAGCCTGTACATACATCAGCCTCAGTCCGAATTGTCCACCGCCGAGAATATCCTGCATATTCTGCGCCCGGACAGCAGCTATACTCCGCTGGAGGCGAAGATCCTGGATATCTCCCTGATCCTTCATATGGAACATGGCGGAGGTAACAATTCCAGTTTCACCACACATGTGGTCACTTCTTCCCTGACGGATACTTACTCTGTCATCGCGGCGGCCATCGGTTCCCTGAAGGGCCCCAGACATGGCGGCGCCAATATCAAGGTGGTGCAGATGTTTGCCGAGATGAAACGCAAGATCTCCGACTGGAGCGACGAGGGCGAAGTTGCCGATTATCTTCTGAAACTGCTGCACAAAGACGCCTTTGACCACGCGGGACTGATCTACGGTGTCGGACACGCTGTATACTCCAAATCCGATCCCCGTGCCGTCATCTTCAAGTCTTTCGTGGAGAAGCTTTCCGAAGAGAAGGGACTGCATGACGAATTTGCGCTTTACTCTCTGGTGGAGCGGCTTGCCCCTGAGATCATCGCCAGGGAGCGGCCCATCTACAAGGGTGTCAGTGTCAATGTGGATTTCTATTCCGGATTCGTATATGATATGCTGAATCTGCCGATCGAACTCTACACACCGATCTTCGCCATTGCCAGGATTGTAGGCTGGAGCGCTCACCGCATGGAAGAGCTGGCCAACAACGGCAAGATCATCAGACCTGCCTACAAGACTGTCTGTACCGACAGAGATTATGTTAAAATCGACAAAAGAGATGCCTGAACGGCATCTCTCTTTTTTCTTTTTATTTTTATTTATTTCTTCTTTTTTCCCTGTATTCTCATATAGCGCTTCTGTCCCTGAAGATAGGCAGCCGTGTAAAGAACGATCGCTGCCAGTATCACCCCGATCCCGATCCATGTCAACGTTTTGGAATAAATGAAATAATCGTTGACCATATGAATGATACCCGCTATGACGATCATGATGCCCGCCGTCAGAACCCTCTTATACATATAAGAGATAAAGCCTGTCCTGTCCTTGATATCATTCTCGTTCATATCCTTGCCAAGCATGACATTTCCGATAATATTTCCCTTCTTCTTCGCCATGATCGCCGTATAGATCAAATAGACACCGCTTGCCAGAAACAAGATATCTATGAATCCGCCAATTCCAACTCCCATTCCGCTAATCCTCCGCTCTCCAGACAGCCTGGATCTTGTCAAGCAGCGTCTGTGGGTCAAAGGGCTTCCTGATAAAATCAGCCGCGCCCATCGCCAGACTCCGCTCTTTATCCACATGATCATCCGCTGTCAGAAAAATGACAGGTATCGACGCCGTCCTGGAGTCCTTCCTCATATGTTCCATTACTTCAAATCCATCCATTCTGCTTAAATGGATATCAAGAAGTATCAGGTCGGGAATGACCGTATTCAGATACCGCAGCGCCTCTTCTCCTGATTTCACCATCGTAACCTTGTATTTATTATGCAGGATAAGTTCTTCGCATTTAAGATTGGTTGATACGTCATCAACTAACAAAATGTGTTTCATATCTATGCATCTACTCCCAGAAAATGTTTTACGACTGCTTTCATCTGCGTCTTCTCGCATACATGATCATGAACTACCGGTGCCGTCCTGATCCTTTTAACGGCATCAGGCACCTCCACATTACTGATCCGGGAAAGTTCATCCACCAGCTCAAAATCAGACAACGAATCATATTTACCGTCTATCGCATTCATGACACTGCGTGGGAATTTGAACGGGCTTGCCGTAGATGCGATCACTGTCACGGTCTCATCCTTCGTATCCGCCACATACTTCTGACAGACGGCACTGGCCACTGCCGTATGCGGATCCAGAACATATCCCGTACTCTCATACATAGATCTGATCCTGTCCGCCGTCTCTTCCTCACTCGCATAATTTCCATAGAAATCGGCAAGCTTCTCCCTCATCTGTTCCGTGATCTCATAGGAACCTGTCTGCACGAGCTGATCCATCAGCTGTGCGTTCCTGTCTGCATTCTCTCCGGCGATACGATAGATCAGACGCTCCAGATTACTGGAGATCAGAATATCCATGGACGGAGAGCTGGTCAGAACAAATTCCCTGTTACGGTCATATTGCCCGGTAGCAAAAAAATCATACAAAACCTTATTCTCATTGGACGCACAGATCAGTTTCCCGATCGGAACTCCCATCTGCTTCGCATAGTACGCCGCCAGAATATTACCAAAATTACCGGTAGGCACTACCACATTCATTCTCTGCCCCTCGGAAAGCTTACCCTCTTCCAGAAGCTTCGCATAGGCATATACATAGTAGACAACCTGCGGCACGAGGCGTCCTATATTGATCGAATTAGCGGAAGAAAACTGTAAGCCGGCTGCCGCCATCTCTTCTGCCAGTTCCCTGTCATTAAACAGCGCCTTCACGCCCGTCTGCGCATCATCGAAGTTCCCATGGATACCGACTACCAGCGTGTTATCGCCCTCCTGGGTCACCATCTGCTTCTCCTGGATCGGACTGACCCCGTTCTTAGGATAAAATACGATGATCCGTGTACCCTCTACCCCGGCAAATCCGGCAAGTGCCGCCTTCCCCGTATCTCCGGACGTTGCCGTCAGGATTACGATCTCATTCTCTACATGGTTCTTCTTCGCGGAAGTGATCATTAAATGCGGCAGGATCGACAACGCCATATCTTTAAAGGCAATCGTCGCGCCGTGAAACAGTTCCAGATAATATGTACCCTCTGCCTCCACGATCGGAGCGATCACTTCCGTATCAAACTTCGAATCATAAGCGCATCTGATACAATTCCTCAATTCCTCTTCCGTAAAGTCCGTCAAAAACAGCTTCATTACCTCATAGGCGATCTCCTGATAGCTCTTCCCCGTCAGTTCCTGCATAGAGCAGGTAAGGGCAGGAATATGATCGGGCACAAACAAACCGCCGTCATCTGCCAGTCCCTTCAGGATTGCCTCAGATGCCGTGATCTTTAGCGCACTGTCCCGCGTACTGCTGTATAATATTTCCATTTCATCTGACCATGCCTTTCAAACGTTTTATGTTCCGTGCAGTTTATTGTAACATACAATCCCGCATTACGCAACAATCCACGGTCATTGTAGATCTACTTAAAACTTACTGGAAAAACTCATGGTGTCCGTAGGCAAACAGTCTTGTCAGATGTCTGTCGAACCACTGCATCCTGTCGGAATCCACCTTCTCTCTGGCACAGAAATACAGGGCCCCCTGCGAGATATCTTCGCCGTACAACGCCCGTTCCACCGCTGCCTTCGTATCCTCACTGACATGAACACTCTGGAATCTTCCATCCACGGTTGGCGAAAACTGCGCAACCCCCTGTTCTCTCTGCATCACCACATCAAACACGGTATCCGGGAATTTCTCGCTGTTCACCCGGTTTAAAACCACATTGGCTACCAGAAGTTTGCCCTCCTGATCCTCTCCGCCGGCTTCCGCCTCCACAATACGCTGCAGCGCATCCAGGTCCTTGTCCGACAACTGGTATTGCATCGTCTGTTCCAGTACCTCATAATCTACAACCCTCTGCCCGGACGAGACGGCAGAGATCATCTCCATAAAACTCTTCTTATCCTCCGTCATGCTCTCGCTCAGATATTCCATCTGAAACGCAGGCTTAGCGGCAATCCGGTTGATCTTAAGTTCCCTGGCACATACACATGAGGAAACGAGCGTCATGCCTGCCAGAATAAATCCCGTTATATATTTTCTGTACATTTTTCCTCCATCCCATATCTTTTCATGCGCATTCCAGCGCCTCCATGTCATCCCTGACACAAATACCCATGAAAGAAGGTGCTTGTCAGAACTGTTATTAACAATCTTTACTATTTTATACAGGAAACAGGAAAAATATTTCTGAATTTGTTTTTTTTCTCAAAAATGGTACAATCATAACAAAGGAGGAGATCCATGAAACAGCAGCTACCCGGCGTCTATACGGCCAAACATAAGGACGGCAGCGTATATTATCGCGCTTCCTTAACTCATCGCAATAAACACATCAGTCTGGGCAGTTTCGACAATCCTCATAAAGCGCATGAGGCTTATAAGCTGGCCTCATCTCTTCTGGAAGATGCCCGTATGAACTTGAACTGCTATCAGGAAGATTCCGCCCTTCCTTTTTCCAAATGGGTCAGTCTGCTCAATTTTCGGGACAATTCCATCTATTTTGCCACACCGATCTATATCCGTCCCCGGTTTTTCTATTACTTTTTCAGCCTGTCGGAGTTCTTTATCTTTGATCTGGAAGACTTGTTCTACTATTCCTCCCGGAAGATCTCCCGCCGGGGTGGTCATTATTTTGTCGCCGATTATGGTATGCAGATCAATATCATGAGCCGTTACGGCATCAAAAACTACGCTGTGGCGGGCAGGGATTATCGTTTTGTCAATGGAAACGACCAGGATCTGCGCTACGAAAACATTGAGATCATCAACCGCTATAACGGTGTGCAGGCTGTCACACGAAACGGCATTACACGCTATCAGGTGAAGATACATGTCAGGGGAAATATAAACGTAGGAACCTACGATTCGGAAACGGAGGCCGCGATCGCCTATAACAAGGCGGTCGATCTTCTCAAAAAAGCCGGCGTAAGCAAGGCTTACACTCCCAATTACATGGAGGGAATGTCTCCGGGCGCTTACGCCGACTTATATAACACTGTTAAAATATCATCAAATATCCTGCATTACCGCTGCGAATAGCCAACGAAACAAATATTCAGACTGGCGTCTCCGGTCACGCCATTCAAAACACCTTCCGTGGAATACTGCCACATCGTATACTGATAGGGATAATCCGGCAGGTCCTGTTCCTGCGCCAGCCACACATCATAGCTTTGCAGTTTGGCAAGATCAATCTCCTTGATCAGCCACTCCTTATCCCCATAGATCATGGGCACATATCCCGCCGTTTTGATGCCTTCCAGAAAGGAGGCGGCAATATTCGTCTTATCCTCTTTGCTAAGTCCCTCGATCCGGGCCTCATCATTGGACACAAACTCCATATCAAAGGCCACCGGATATTTCACATGTGCCCTGTAAGGTTCCAGATTCTGAATCACAAAATTGACTTCCTGGACCGCCTCCTCCTGCGAAATTGCCTGGGAATAGAAGGAAACACCGATATCGAGTCCCGCTTCCACCGCACCATCCATATTTTTCTTAAAATTCTCATCCAATGTGATCTGTCCTGTGCCATATCCCCGGCTTCCAAGACGGATCATGACATAATCCACCCCTGCAGCCTTCAGGCTGTTAAAGTTTACATCACCGTTCTGCCTGGAGATATCCGTTCCCACATAGGAGATCTTCTTACCGTTTTCCATGTAACGCTTCAGACCGGCCTTCTCTTCCATTTTCGTATGATCATACGTATTCCTGGTGAGATATGGGTTAAGCAGCACCCACTCCTCCGTTCCGCTTCTGTTCGTAACAAGGGTATGTTTGCCATCTTTGGAGGGATCGTTCGTCACCGTCTGCTGATCTTTTGCTTCGCTCTGTTCCTTGCGCTCTTTCTCTTCCTTCTCCACTTCCCTGGCCTTCTCGGTAAAGGAAGACTGGACAGGATTCGTTTTCTGCTCCGGTTCTTCTTCTACCGGATACATATCCCAGAACTCCAGATCCTCGGCGCGCAGCTTCTTCTCCGGCTCCTCCGCCGGCTCTGCCTCTGCTTCTGCCGCCGCCATCTCTTCCTTCTGCTGCATCTCTTTCAGATAAGCGCTGCCGCTGTTCTTCCGGTCATTGCTCTTCAGAATCGTAAATAACAGAAGCAGAACAAACGCGGATACACCGATTACCATATAGATCACAGGAAGACCTGTTCCTACAGACTCGTCTTCTCCCGGTAACTTCATACCAAAACCTCCGTCATAAATTTTCCGCCTGTACGATTGTAATCCGACAGTTGGAATTCTTTCTCGTGCATCAAACCTGCACTTCACCCGCCAGAACCGCCTTATAATCCTCCAGATTCTTCTGCAGCAACGCCGGCGTGTCCAGTCCGTAAGGACATTTGCTCTTACACTGGCCACAGTGCAGGCAGTTCTCGATCTTCATCATCTTTGCCTGCCCTTCGGGGCTTAAATGGCTCTCTGACGGAGACCGCCGCAAAAGCAGCGACATTCTCGCACAATTATTGATCTCGATCCCCACAGGACAAGGCATACAATAGCCGCATCCACGGCAGAAATCACCTAACAGTTCCTCTCTGTCGTGGCGGATCACCGCTTCAATCTCCGGTGTCATCACCGGCGGCGTCTGAACATAGGAAAGGAACTCGTCCAGCTCCTTCTCCCGCTGCACACCCCAGATCGGCAATACATTATCATACTGTGCCAAAAAGGCATAAGCCGCCGCCGAATTATTGATCAGCCCGCCCGACAGCGCCTTCATGGCGATAAATCCCATGTCCGCCTTCCTGCATTTCTCGACAAGCTCGATGTCCTTATCGGTTGCAAGATAACAGAACGGGAACTGCAATGTCTCGTACAACCCGCTGTCGATCGCCTCATGCGCTACCGCCAGACGATGGCTCGTGATGCCGATATGGCGTATCTTCCCCTGCTCTCTGGCCTTAAGCGCCGCATCATACAGGCCGTTCTCCTCTCCGGGCTTAGGACAAAAGGCCGGATTATGGAACTGATACACATCGATATAGTCCGTCTGCAGCTCCTGCAGGCTCTTCTCCAGATCCTGCCAGAAACCTTCTGCATTCTGTGCCCCGGTCTTTGTCGCGATCACTATTTTATCACGCATACCGGCAAATGCAAGCCCTATCTTATGCTCGCTGTCCGTATACCACCTTGCCGTATCGAAATAAGTGATGCCGTTATTATATGCCTTTCTAAGCAAAAATACTGCTTCTTCATCGGATATTCTCTGGATCGGGAGCGCTCCGAATCCGTTCTTATCTGTCACAATCCCTGTTTTACCAAGTGTCACTGTACTCATCTTTACCTCTTTTCTTTTTCCTATACAAAAAATCCGCCCTGTTTACACGATCGCCTTCTTCGGACATTTCTCCTTACATGCGCCGCAGCCGGTACACTTATCCTGATCTATGACAGCATGGAAATTCTCGATCGTCACCGCATCCGCGGGACAGTTTCTCTTACACAGCTGACATGCGATACAGCCCACGTCGCAGGCTTTAATCGTCGCCGGCCCCTTCTCTTTCGAGCTGCAGGCTACCACATGCTTCGCGTCATATGGGATCAGCGTGATCAGATTCTTCGGACACACGGCAATACACTTGCCACAGGCCTTACAAGCCTCCTTATCCACTACCGCCACGCCGTTTACCACATGGATCGCATCAAAAGGACATACCTTGACACAGCTGCCAAATCCGAGACATCCGTCATTACAGGATTTCGGTCCGCCATTTGGCACGAAGGACAGCATCCGGCAGTCCTCTATGCCGCTGTAATCATAGTCCATCCTTGTGCGCTCCTTATCTCCCTGGCAGCGCACGAAGGCTACCTGACGTACGCTGTCGCCTGCCTCCACACCCATGATCTGCGCGATCTGCTTTCCGACTTTCTCACCGCCCACCGGGCAGGCATTGACCGGCGCCTCCCCCTTCGCGATCGCGGCTGCCAGTCCGGAACAGCCGGCATACCCGCAGCCGCCGCAGTTATTCCCCGGAAGAACGCCAAGTACGGCTTCTTCCTTCTCATCCACTTCTACCTTAAATTTAATCCCGGCAACACCCAGAAACAGGCCGACAAACAGACCCACTGCTCCCACGATCGCCGTTGCCATCAATATCCCGGTTATATTCATATTTCCCTCCATCCATTTCTGCACCTACATCCCGCGATCGAATCTTGTATACAATCATAACAGCCCCGAAAAACCACAGAATGCAATCGCCATCAGCCCCGCCGTGACAAGGACGATCGGCATACCCTGAAAAGACTCCGGTATGTCGTTATATTTCAATTTCTCTCTGATACCCGCCAGGATCACGATCGAAACCGTAAATCCTACCGCTGTGGCAAAGCCGTTGACGATACCTGTCAGGATGCCATAGTTCTTCTGTACATTGGTCAGCGCTACCCCGAGAACGGCGCAGTTTGTCGTGATCAGAGGCAGATACACACCAAGCGACTGATAGAGAGCCGGCATGAACTTCTTCAAAAACATTTCCACGAACTGAACAAGCGCCGCTATGACAAGGATAAAGACGATTGTCTGCAAATAGGTAATATCAAGCGGCACCAAAATATACTGGTAGATCACACCCGCTACGGCAGATGCCAGCGTAATAACGAAAATGACTGCCACTCCCATACCCGTGGCCGTATTAGTCTTCTTGGATACGCCCAGGAAGGGACATAACCCCAGAAACTGGCTTAGCACAACGTTATTTACCAAAGAGGATGAAATCAAAATCACAAGCAGTTCCTTAACCATTCTTCTTCTCCTCCTTTGTCTGTTCCTCTTTTAGGCCGGCAGATTTCCTGTCCGTACCGTCCGCTTTCTCATCATAGAGTCTGTGCGTGCAGCCGGTATCAGAGCAGTTCATGCAGTCATGTCCGCAGCCCGACTGGATTCTGGACATATCTCGTCCTTTCTTCTCTCCGTTGATCTTCACCTTGTTCTGGATCGCCGTCAGGACAGCCAACACGAAGAAAGCGCCCGGCGCCATGATAAAAATACTGACAGGCACAAAACTCTCAGGCATAACATGAATACCGAAGATCTCTCCCGCACCAAGAAGTTCTCTTACCGCACCGATACAGGTAAGCGCCACGGAGAAACCCAGTCCCATGCCGATCCCGTCAAACAGGGACGGCAGCACCGGATTCTTATATGCATATGCTTCCGCACGCCCCAATATGATACAGTTTACGACAATCAGCGGAATATAAATGCCAAGTGCATCATACAGAAACGGGATATAGCCCTGCAGCAGCAGCTCCACTACCGTTACAAAAGATGCAATGATAACGATAAACGCCGGAATACGTACTTTATCCGGTATAATATTACGCAACAATGAAATAAATACATTGCTCAGCGCCAATACCACCATGGTCGTGAGTCCCATACCCAGACCATTGACAGCCGACGTGGTAACCGCCAGAGTCGGGCACATACCAAGCATCAGGACAAAGGTCGGATTTTCTTTGATAATACCGTTCACAAGCCGTTCTTTCACACTATTCATTCTCACTACCCCCTCCCAACTCTGTCTGGAAATAGTAAAGCCCTGCATTGACTCCGTTAGTCACGGCACGGGTCGTGATGGTCGCTCCGGAGATGGCATCAATCTGATCCTCCGATGTAGCCCCGCTCTTCGTATACTCGAATTTATCGGCTTTCCGATCTGCAAACTGGGGCTTCAGCACCTCTTCCGCCCTCATGCCAAGGCCAGCCGTCTCGGAAATACCAAGAATCGACATACCGTTCACCGTACCGTCCAGTCGAATGCCCATCGCAAACTGAATGTCCCCTCCGTAACCTTCCTTTGACGTCACGGTGATCACATACCCAAGCAGACTGCCGGAATCATCCAGTGCACTCATCACCTCATCGATCTGTTCCTGTCCGTATCCTTCGGCCGTCCAGGAGGATGCATCCGGCACTGTAAGCTCCATCGTCTCAAACGAAACGGCATCCTGGAAGACTTCCTGACAGGCCTCCTGCTTCTTCTTCGCGTCCTGCACGGCGATAGGCTCCTTCGTGATCTGATACACAAACCCCAGCACCAGACCGGCTACCAGCGTGATCACAAGCATGATGCCGGTATTTTTCATCATCTCTTTCATGCTCTTGCTCCCCCTTTCCCAAAGGCCGTCGGAAGCGTGATCTTCTCGATCAGCGGCACTAACAGGTTACCGATAATGATCGCATAAGACACTCCCTCGGAGGAAGGCCCGAAGATCCGGAAGATCCCTGTCAAGATACCCAGAAGGATACCGAACAGGTACTGTCCGTTCTTCGTGATCGGCCTGGTCACATAATCCGTCGCCATGAAGAAGGCCCCCAGCATCAGGCCTCCGCCTGCCAGATGCGCCGAGATGTAAGCCCAGTCAAGTCCGTGGCCGCCAAAAATACTGATAAATAGTACAAAACTCACGATATAGCTTCCGGGAATGCGAAGATCAATAATTCCCATCAGGATCAGAATACAGGCGCCGATCACAATCGCGATCATGGAAGTCTCTCCGATCGTACCTGCGGTTCTTCCGATCACCATATCCAGAATATTGACCGCTTCTCCGCTCTTTAAGCTTGCTAACGGCGTTGCCCCCGCATAGGCATCACAGTCAAAGTTCGTCATAATCGAAGTAAAGGAGATCAGCAGGAAGCATCTGCCTCCCAACGCCGGATTCATAAAATTCTGCCCCAGGCCGCCAAACAGCATCTTCACGACCAGGATTGCGAAAACGCCGCCGGCCACACCGATCCACCAGGGTGCGGAAACAGGCAGGTTCATGGCAAGCAGAAGTCCTGTCACGACCGCCGAATAATCTCCTATCGTTACTTTTCTCTTGCATATTTTCTCAAAAAGAAATTCCGTCAGCACTGTGGATGCCACAGTCACCAGAATCAGGATCAATGCATCCAATCCGAAATTATAAATACCAAATCCTGCCGCAGGAAGAAGTGCGATTACCACTGTCAGCATGATGCTTCCAGTGTCAGTCTTGGATCTGACATGCGGATTAGACGATACCTTCATTAAATCACTCATATCCTCACTATGTACTCCTTTCCTATTTTTTCTTCTTGGCAAGCTGCATTTTGCGCATGGATTTGATCGACTGCGTTAAAGATCTCTTAGCCGGACAGACAAAGCTGCAACAGCCGCATTCACAACACTCCATCCCGTCATGGCTCAGAAATTCCTCTTCCTCATAATGCTCTGCAAAGTCTGCCAGCATACTCGGCACCAGACGACTCGGACATGCCTCCACACAGCGGCCGCAATTAATGCACGCACTCGGTTCCATACGAGACACATCATCTTCTGTCAGACACAGAAGTGCTGACGCCGTCTTGGTCGTAGGTACGTTCAGGTCAAAGATACCAAATCCCATCATTGGCCCTCCGGAAACGATCTTCACGGGCTCCTTCTTAAATCCTCCCGCTTCCTCTATAAGTTCATGATAATTCGTACCGATCCGAACGATAAAGTTCCTCGGATCAGCCACAGCGTCTCCGGTCACGGTCACAATGCGGTTCATCAACGGTTTTCCCTCGTAAACCGCATGATAGACTGCCACGATGGTATCCACGTTATTGACCACGCACCCTGCATCGGCAGGCAGCATGGAAGAATTGATCGATCTTCCGGTAGCCGCATAGATGATCTGTCTCTCCGCTCCCTGCGGATACTTGGTGCGCAGCGCCTTAACGCTGATACGCAGTTCATCCTTCGTCAATTTCTTCAAGAGTTCGATACAATCCGGTTTGTTATCCTCCACCGCAAGAATGGCTCTCGCATTCTCAAAAAGCTTCAGATAAACCCTGATCCCGTCCACCAGCTTCTCCGGTTCTTCCAGCATTCTTCTATAATCGGAAGTCAGATAAGGCTCACATTCGGCACAGTTTGCAATCACATAATCTATTTTCTCCGGCTCTTTAGGAGAAAGCTTGATGAAAGTCGGAAAGCCTGCGCCTCCCATCCCCACGATACCTGCTTCCCTGATCCTCTCGATGATCTCCTCCCTTGTCATCTCTTCAAGAGGTTTGACCTCCGGATATTCCACTTCTTCATATAATCCGTCATTTTCCACGATAATGCTCATCACATTATCTCCGGTAACCACACGTCTGGGTTCGATCGCTTTCACAGTCCCGGAAACGGTGGCATATACGGGGGCCGAAACGAATCCTCCTGCCTCCGCGATCTTCTGTCCCGTCAGGACATGATCACCCTTCTCCACGATCGGTTTCGCCGGCGCTCCGATATGCTGTGACAGCGGATATACCAGGTCACCCTTTGGCAATACCGCCTTAATGGGCTTATCCTTTGACAGATCCTTGCCGTCATAAGGATGGATGCCGCCCTTAAATGTTAATTTCGCCATTCTTTGCCCCTCTTTCTTAAGTTTATAGTCAACCCACTCTATCAATATACTATTTTTCGACGAAAAAAACTACTGTTGTTTCAAAAAATATGTTAGTATATACCTATGATAAACGATATTGAAAATTTCGCTTGCAAGGAGAACAATATGCGGACAAATAATCAGGCCTACAAAAATTTCACCATACAATATCCGTTAGAACGGATCGCTCCTCTTAATAAAGTGCTCTTTGTCGACATTGAAACAACCGGATTTACTGCCAAAAATTCTCATCTTTATCTGATCGGCGCTGCATTTTATCAAGCCGGCAGCTGGCGGATCAGACAATGGTTTGCCGACCGGCCGGAAGAGGAATCCGCCCTGTTGACGGAGTTTTTCGAGTTTGCGTCACAGTACACCCATCTGATCCACTTTAACGGCAATAATTTCGATCTTCCCTATTTATTGCAGAAATGCAGGCAATACGAGCTGTCATACAACTTTGACAGTTTTACCGGCATCGACCTGTACAGGCGTGTGGTTCCCTACAAGTTCTTTCTGCATACACCCAACTGCAAGCAGAAGACACTGGAAGAATTGATCGGGGTTCACAGAGAGGACATCTATCATGGCGGTGAACTGATCGGTTTCTATCATGAATACATACAGAACCCTCAGGAAGATATCTGCCATTTCCTGCTTCTGCACAACATGGATGATATGAAAGGGATGCTGCAGATCCTGCCCCTGCTCGCCTTCTACGATCTGTTCAACGGCCCGATCAGGTCCAAAAAAGTACAGTCCAACAGTTTCGTGGATTATCACGGGCATAGCAGACAGGAACTGCTGATGAAACTGGAGCTTCCCACCGCTCTGCCGCTCACCATCTCTACCCTTTCCAACAGCTGCTATTTCAGCGGCGAGAGAAACGAAGGGATACTGAAGGTGCCGGTTTACGAAGAAGAAATGAAATATTTCTACTCCAATTATAAAGATTACTATTATCTGCCCGATGAGGATATCGCCCTCCACAAATCGGTCTCGTCCTTTGTCGATAAGGGGCATCGGGTACAGGCCAATGCCGCCAATTGCTATACACGCAAGTACGCTGTTTATCTGCCTCAATGGGACGTCTTCACCACTCCCTTCTTCAAGCGCGATTACAAGGACCGTGAATTGTTCTTCGAACTGACCGACGAGATGAAGACAGATAGGAACTTTTTCTCATGCTATGCACAGTATCTGCTCAGTAAAATGGCCAAGACCTACTAAAAGGAGAATCAAATCTCGTGATTCCATGTCCGTCTGACGACGAACTTTCCTATAAAGTAAACAGAAAGCCTCACAAGCTTCTTCCGTACCGGAAAAATTGTAAGGCTTTTATTATTGTTTTATGTTCTAGAGCGGTCTCTGATAGAAGAATGAGTTCTTCCTCTCAAATCCTACCTCCCTGTGATTGATGATCTGTTCCGTACTGCCTATAAACAGATAGCCTCCTGGTTTCAGGCTCTTCTGAAATCTCCGGAAGACTTCATCCTTCGCCTCCTCGGTAAAATAGATCAGCACATTACGGCACACGATCAAATGATAATCCGTCTGATAAGCATCCTTGAGCAGGTTATGCTCCTTAAATTCCACCCGGTCCTTGACCTCCTCGGAAATCTGGTAGGACGGCCCGATCTTGGTGAAAAATTTCTTCTTCAGATCAGCGGGAACCCCCGCAATGCTCTTCTCCGAATATAATCCTGCTTTGGCCTTGGCAATCACCTGCTTATCTAAATCCGTCGCATAAATCTTGATCTGGTTCAACGGCAAATGCTTGGACAACGCCATCACAAGCGAATATGGTTCATCTCCTGTAGAACACGCGGCGCTCCAGATCTTAAGCCGGTTCCCGTATCTCTTGATCAGATCCGGAATAATCTCCTGGTCCAACAATCTCCACTGATCCACATTCCGATAAAATTCCGATACATTGATCGTCAGATAATTTACAAATTCTTCAAACATGTTCTTATCTGATTTCAAAGCCGCAACATATTTATCATAACCGACAATTTTATTCTTGGCAATCAATGTATCAATACGACGCTTCATCTGCTTCTCTTTATAAGCATTCAGGTCAATCTTGGTTAAATCATAAATCGCTTTTTTGAAATATTCGTAATCATATGTCATAGCCATAGCCTTGTACCGCCTATCATCTATATTCTGTAATCATTCGGAATACTCTGTCACCGGATGATAAACCGATTACCCGGTCTACTCCTCAGCGCCCTCACCGGAGATCACCGCATCGATATCTACCGAAACAACATCCGCATCTTCTTTGGGCTCTGCCGGCGCAGAAGTTAACATTGCCTTGATGCTTAAGCTGATCTTCCTGTCAGCCTCGTTGAAATCAACTACTCTTGCCGTTACTTCCTGTCCGACCTTTAAGACATCTGCGGGTTTCTCGATGTGTTCCTTCGAGATCTGGGATACATGCAGAAGCGCATCAATACCGGGCTCCAACTCAACAAACGCACCAAAATCCGTCATACGTGCAACCCTGCCGCTTACTTCATTGCCCACCGCATACTTGTCAGCCGCGCCCTTCCAGGGATTGGCATCCTCAAACTTCAGGCTGAGGGCGATCTTCGTACCGGAAATATCTTTGATCAGCACTTTCAGAACATCGCCGACTTTAAATACCTTCTTCGGATTCTCGACTCTGCCCCAGGACATCTCGGAAATATGAAGCAGTCCGTCGCAGCCGCCCAGATCGATGAATGCGCCGAAATCTGTCACATTCTTAACGGTACCTTCCACCGTATCTCCCGGTTTGATCGTCTCGAACAGCTTCTTCTGCAGCTCTGCCTTCTCCTCCAGGATCAGCTGCTTTCTGTCGCCGATATATCTTCTTCTCTTGGGATTGTACTCGCTGATCACGAATTCAATCTCCTGACCGGCATACTTGTTCAGATCCTTCTCATAAGTATCGGATACCAGGCTGGCCGGAATGAAGATCCTGACTTCCTCGACCACAACGCTTAAACCGCCGTCGAGTACCTGTGCAACTTTAGCCTTAAGTACTTCTCTATTATTATATGCCTCTTCAATCCTCTTATTACCTCTGTCTGCAGCCAAACGCTTATACGTAAGAAGAACTTGTCCCTCACCGTCATTGACCTTCAGCACCTTCACCTCCATCGTATCACCAGGCTTGGCAACGGTCGTTAAATCTACATTAGGTTCATTCGTATATTCATTTCTGGTAAGGACGCCGTCTGATTTGTATCCGATGTTAAGAATGATCTCTTCCGGTTTCACGTCGATTACGATACCTTCAACAACCTCTCCTGTGTGTATTGTCTTTAAAGACTCCTCTAACATTTGTTCAAAAGTTAACTCTGACATAATTTTGAACCTCCTCGATAATA
>CANOCU010000073.1 GCA_947564645.1 uncultured Lachnospiraceae bacterium | reverse complement strand
TGGTAGGCATGAAGTCCCGCGGCGTCTATGAGACCCCCGGCGGCACCATCCTCTACGAAGCGCATCAGCAGCTCGAGGAACTGATCCTGGACCGCGATACTTATGCACTGAAAAAAGACCTGGGCAGCAAATTTGCACAGATCGTATACGAAGGCAAATGGTTCACCCCGATCCGCGAGGCGATCCAGGCCTTTATCGAGTCCACCCAGAAGTATGTGACCGGCGAAGTGAAATTCAAGCTCTACAAGGGCAACATCATCAAGGCCGGCACCACTTCCCCGTACACGCTCTACAACGAGAGCATCGCTTCCTTCACCACCGGCGATCTGTACGACCACCACGACGCGGAAGGCTTCATCAACCTGTTCGGCCTCTCCTGTAAGGTCCGCGCCATGAAGATGCAGGAGAACGGGGAGAAGCTTCTTTAATCCTTTACAGATCCTATAGAAATCATACACGGTGCCCTGCATTAGATGCTGCTCTCAGCCTGTAATGCAGGGTCTGTTTTCCGTACAGAGTGCCACCCTGTATACAGGCGCAGTTTTCCCTGCCCTGTACAAGGTCAGCAGCCGGTTGGCGCCGCCGTCATACACGAAATCCTCATTTGCCAGTTCCACACAGTCCCGGCCGTCCGTCACCGTGCCATCCGGCGCGATCTTCAATCCGACCGTTATCCCGGCCTCCCCCTGTAACATTGCATCCGGTATCCTGACCTGCACTTCCTTTGTCACACTCTGACCGCCGGCGATCGCATACAGTTCCGGCATTTCGACTGCAGAGCAAAGCTGCTCTTCTCCATTATCCACCGTCACAAAAACCTTGTATTTATCCGTGACCGGCGCATAGCCCATATTGCACAGGCTAAGCCGCAGCCGTATCCCCTCTGCGGACAGTTCTCCCGCAAAATAACCGTTTCTCACATCCAGCTGCGAAATAAAAAGACGGTATCCGAGATGACTGCCCAGATAATGGGCCGCATCCATACCCTTTCCCGCCATCTTCATCCCGGCCCACCGTGCGATGATCTCCTCATTATATTTCAGATTCAGATAACTCAGATACAGCTGCCGAAATTCATGATCCGCATTCTCCGGTTCATTCAGCCTGCCCGGCGTCGGCATCTCTCCGCCGTTCACCTGACCGCTTAGATGTGCCTGCACCCATTGCAGCTCCTCCGCCCGTTCCATGCCGGGATCGTTGTAAGTCCCCATATCGCTGCTGTTGGAGAGCAGCGCGTCGTTATGGATCCCCAGCCTGTCTGTCAGGATCCCCTCTTCCATCGCCTCCCGCACGAATCCCGGCCGGCGCACCGCCACCCTGATCCTCGTATCCAGACAGGCGTCCCACTGTTTCAGAAGATACAGCCTGTTTTGTCTCTGCTCCTCCTTCTCTCCTTCCAGATAACGGCTGTCATGCCACTCCCCGTAGGCTCCAAACATGCCCGCCTGTACCACCAGGATCTGCTGCGGATAATCGTTCAGCACGTCCGCGATCTGGGCGATATGTCCGGCGATCTTTTCTATCCTGTCAGGCTCCGTCACCTCTTTGTGGAAACCGTAGGCCGCCCGGAAGACCACTGCCGTCCGTTCCTTGGCCGCCGTATCCAGCGCGACCTTAAGTTCCTCCAGCTTCTCCTTTGGCAGCGCCGTCTGCGCATACTCCTCTATATCAAAAGAAAGCAGGATCACCCGCACTTCCTTCGCGGCATCTGCTATTCTTC
This sequence comes from uncultured Lachnospiraceae bacterium, assembly GCA_947564645.1. GTDB lineage: Bacteria > Bacillota > Clostridia > Lachnospirales > Lachnospiraceae > UBA3282. The sequence continues at coordinate 17,615 of CANOCU010000073.1, read as the reverse complement.
CGGGACGGCTGCTTTTGACCTGGATATAGAATCCTCTGTCCGGATTATCCAGCCATCTGTCTGACTCCGCAAAATGCCAGCGTACTTCCCGCCTGAACGCCGCAAGTGCAAAAAAGAGGGGTAACAGACTCCCCAAAAGCAAGGCTGTACCCCAGATTTTCCTATTCAAAATAATCTCCCGTAAATTCAACCAATACGGCGGTACTCACGCCCTTGACGGCAGAGAGCGCCGTGACAAAAGAAGAGTTTTCTCCCTTAAGCCTGACTTCATAGGTAAGCTCAGTTGTCCCCTTTGAGGCCGTCTTATTCTTTAACACCTTTTTCAGCGGTTCGATCTGTCTTCTGACTTCCTCCGCCGCGCTGTCCTGATACTTTACGACCAATAGATACTGGTGTTTCCTGTTTCTGATCTTCACTAACATAATATAGACTGCCGCAACGAACAGCGTCCCCAGGATAGAGATGAGATAAAGCCCCGCCCCGCAGGTCACGCCTACCGCCACGGTCCAGAACAGGAATCCCACATCCAGCGGATCCTTCACTGCCGTACGGTATCTCACGATAGACAGCGCACCCACCATACCAAGGGACAGCACCACGTTGGAACTGATCACAATGACCATAAAGCAGGTGACCAGGCTTGTCATCACAAGAAGAATATTGAAATTATTGTTATAGATAACCCCCTTGTAAAATCCTCTGTAAACGGCATAGACAATCATACCGCACAAGAATGCCGCCAGCATCGACATCGCAAATCCGTTGAGCGTAAGATTACCTGCCTCCTCCAAAAATCCTTTTTTAAAGATATCCGAAAATGTATTCACTGAAACGAAACCCTCCTCTTTTCTTTTCTGCACATCACGTATTTGGAAACGGCGCATCTGTCCGTCATCGCCGTCTTCAGGATCCGGAAGATCAGATCCGGCAGATATTCGTCAAACTTCACTTCCAGAACCATGATCCCCGGATCCAGTACCCTTCTGACCTCATAATGGTCGGAGAAGAGGTCGGGATCGCTGACGGATACCGAGATATCCTTATCAAAAGTGATCCTGACATTGCCCTGCTCCATCACGTAAGCCTCCCGCAGATATTCTACCGCCACAACGGGCTGCAGCAGGCGCGTATGATGCAGGGTATAGAGTTCTCTGCCCAAAGGCTTCTGAGAGGCCAGGAAGAAGTCGTAGTCACCTGCCAGCATGGCATCGTATTGTGCACGGCCTATCAGCATACTTTCTTTCGCAATATACTCCCCATATTTCCGCTTACATTCCAGGCTGATCCGGTCGTCCTTCCTGTCGTAGCACCGCAGCCTGTACTTTTTGCGGAACCGGATGCCGGCCTCCTTTTCCTCCCATGCCGAATGATAGATGTCATCCAGATACAGGCTGCTGACCAGATAACCGTCCTCGTTTTTCATATGAGGATCCGCCCCGGCTACTGCAGACAGCCGGCCTCTGAGCGTGTGGTAGACGCTGTCATTGATATAATATTTGATCTCATGGCGCAGCTTGTGCCCAAGATATTCCATAGTGGTCTCTCTGCTCCTTTCCAGTACAGAAGTACCAGGTATACGGATCCGTCTGCCGGTCAGGGCGCCGCAGGAACCGTAAACTCCAACAGTCCGAATACGAACCGCTCCGTGTTCTGTACATGTTCCAGACTAAGCTGTTCCCTCCCAAGATCATCCACCGCCGTCACCTTAAGATAGTAAGTCCCCTCTCCCAGAGGTTTCTTCAGAATATAGTCCGTCTGCGTGATCTTCGTCTGTTCGAAGAGCAGATTCTGCATCCCGGCATCTTCATAGAGAGAAAGATTATAGGTGATTGGACGTCCCTGGTAGGAATAGGACGCATCCCATGCAAATCTGACGGAACCGTCCGCAAGCCGCTCAGGCGCCGCTACGAACATAGGCGCCGGGTAAGCGGCCGCCTTGCGGAACGCCTCATAATTATCCAGGATTCCGCTGTAAATACTGTCCAGATAGGGGATCAGTTCATCCGGCTCCATATCCAGACGATCCACATCAGGGTACAGCGGCATGGTCTTCTCCAACACCGGCTTATAGGAGTCTATCAGCGCCGTCACACGCTCTCTTGTTATCTCCTGGTCGAGCAGTTCCCGCATCCTGGCATCCAGCTTATCGATACTCCCTTCCAGACGAAGATACCTGCGGTGCAGGATGCCGACATTGAGCGTCTGGATGCCCCGCAGGGAATCCGGCTGGCTGAAAGTGGACCGGTGTTCCCCGAATCTGAGCGCCCCGTCAAAATCCCAGGGAATGAAATACCAGGTGAGAGAATTGTCGGGATTATACAGGATATAGTTGTGGTTCGTAATATCCTCATTTCCCATCAGTATGTTAAAGGCGAGCCATGTCAGATAATTATCCTCGTCAAAATAGGTCCGGAAGATCTCCCCAAAATCCGCCGTCGTATCGTTGACAGCCGCAAGCATTTCCAGCAGTTTCCCATGATCCGATCCCTCCCGGATCGCCAACACCGTCTCAAACGCCTCCTTTGAATAGGCCGGATCGTCCACATTCACAAGCACGTCGCTCATGGCAAAGCTGAAGTCGCTTGCCTTATACAGGACCGCATTGCTTCCTAAACCTCTTGTCTCCAGATACGTCTTATTGGGCTGTTCGGTCTCCGTATACAGTCCGTAATAGACGAATTCCTGCTCCTGTTCCGGAAGCGAGGCGTCCCTGATCCACAGCCGCATAAAGTAGGTCCGGTATCCCGCGATATCATCGATCTGAGACAACAGGTCTGTCTGCAGTTTCGTCGCGATCTTGGAAACATCCGAAGAATGTTTATTGATATTGAGATTTTTCTGCCCGAAAAAGGTGCCGGCTTCCTCTTCCAGCTTTACTTTATAGCTTTTATAGGCAGCGCCTCTGGAAGAATTTCCGCGGACACGTATGGTCGCGTTCTTGTGGTCTAAGTCCAACAGCGGATCCGGCTTCCTGCCTTCCTCCAGAATCTGTATGTTGCAGTTAAGCACCGGATTATAAGAGTGATCCCTGGCCGTATGCAGTGCAAATGCCGAGAGATCCAGCATCTGCCCGCTCTCATCTTTGGTCGGAAATACGCTGATATACACGTCATAAAGGTTACTGTCCTGCTCATAGATCCCTTTGTCTTCATGCAGCCCCGCACCGTTAAGATCGCTGTCCGCTATCTCCCAGTTCTCCAGCGTACTGCCCCCTGCAGCCTCACCCGGCTCTTCGATCAGGATCAGAGAGTCGGCATACAAGGCCCCAAACAAGACCGCTGCCGCCACGGTCACCAACCATAAAACCACTTTCTCGTTTATCTTCCATCGTTTCATAACAATACCCATTCCCATTCCTGCGCTCGCTTTGTGTTTGCCGCCAAACCTCATTCTCCCCGGCACATCAGATATGCGTTTAAATGTGCCAGCCGGTATCTTAGCCTCCAGAAAGACAAGATCCATCCGCACAATCCGCCGATCAACAGCGGCAGCGCATAAAAGGGCCTGCCGAAGATACATGCCGCCACCGCCAGTACCGCCGTCACCAGAAGAAACACGCAGGGCCCGATACAGGCACCGGCCTGATCTTCGAAATAGTACAGAAAAATAACCGTAAAGTACATACAGAATACCGTATACAATCCCATGCTCAGGATCATAAACAAATTCAGTACCTGCGCACTGATATTCAGATAAGGAAAGAAGACATTCGCCATACAGATCAGGACCACCGTGATGATCAGCTGCACCTCATACACGAAGAACAACTGATAGCGGATCGTATGGTTCATATTCTCCCGCTCCTTCTCGATCCTTTTGTAAGAGCCCTGGTTCAGCGCAGACAGATAAGCCACATATTTCTCGAAGAACGCCGTCTCTGCCTTCACCACGAAGATGACCAGCGCGGACATATTGACCGCGATCGCCAGAAACATTGCCAGATCGTAGACCGGCGCCGTGCAAAAGATACTGACCTGCTCCCGCAGATCGGAACATCCCCAGTAGATCATCGTACTCACATAAAAGCCCAGCATATAACAAAATCCGCTGATGGTGAGTTTCGGATATCTGACGAAATAAGTAAGCCAGGCAAAATACTTCGGCCCCGGTTTTCCAAACGCTCTCACGCACCAGAACAGCAGCAGGAAGACCACCAGGAAATAGCCGCACAGTAACGAAAAGTACGCCGTCACCACGACCGGCCAGTGAAAGACACCGGTGCATACCATATAGATGACCGCTGCCAGAAACAGTCCTGCGAAGAAGCTGAACGTAACCTCCTTATACTGTTTCAGCGCCGACACGTAGATCATAATATTGTAGGTATTCGTCACCATGACGCCCAGACAATAATAAAGTACCAGAAAATACAGCGGTACGGCGCTGTAGAAATACATACCCATGCATAACAGGAACATCAATATGCCCGACAGGACGGTTCCCAGTGTCAGCGTCCCGAAGACGGAAGCACAGATCTCCTTCTCTGCTTTCCGGAACACACAGTCGGAAATATAGCGTGACAGCGTCGTACTGAATAACGAAGAGATCAATATGGAGATCAGGAAAATATAGGTAAAAGAAGAGATAAAGAACCGGCTTTCCAACTCCGGGATCTTTGCCCTGTTCATCAGAAATTTCAACGCCAGAAACAGGATCGCTGCCAGAACAGACGGCCCGATCGCTGTCATGGTCGCGTAAATACTGCCCCATATATTCGAGACCAGTGTCTTCCTCCCATAGATTTTCCGAAGTTCAAACCCAATTCCCGCCATCGTTTCCTATGCCTCCTTCTCCTCCCCAAGATCCCTGTAAAGCTTACGAAATTCCTCCAGCATCACGCTTTTGCTGTAATACATCTCCACCCGCTTTCTTCCGGTCCTGCCCATGCGCCTGCACATCTTTGGATCTTTAATACAGCGGATGACTGCATCCGCCATCGCCTCGCTGTTCATGACCGGCACCACCACCCCGGCATTACCCAAAAGATCGCCCTCCTCGCCTTCCAACAACGCCCTGCAGCTGCCCACGTTGGTGGCCACGAAAGGGATCTGCGCCGCCATTCCCTCCAGCATCGCTAACGGCTGCCCCTCACTGATACTGGAAAGCAAAAGAAGATCGATATCCGGAAGATACTCCTTCACATTCACCTGCCCCAGAAACCGGATATCCGGAGTACCAAGCTCTTCCATAAGCTCCAGGCACTCCTCATAATACGCCGGGTTTTCTTTGCAGTTTCCCAGGATCATCAACCGCGCCCCGGGAACCGTCTGTTTGACAAGGTCAAATGCCAGCAGCATTGTCTTCACGTCTTTGATCGGTACCACTCTCAAGATTGCCCCGATCGTAAATTCCTCCGCCGTCTTCTTCTCTCTTTGGCAGCCGTCATATTCCCTGACGTCCACACCGTTGGGAATGATCGCGGTCTTCTTGGCCGGACAGCCCAGTTCTATCTGCAGCGACCTGCTGACCCCGAACAGACTGGTGACCCGTCCTGCCTGCCGATACGCTATGTAGGAGAGTTTCTTGAAAAAGTTGATCCAGATCTCCTTAAAATCACCCTCCACCCATTGGGAACGGATGATATCTTCTTCCCGCTCTCTTGTATAGATCCCATGCTCCGACAAAAGAAACGGCTTCTTTTCCGTGTAAGAGGCGCAGCTTCCCATAATGCCTGCATACCCGGTGGATACGGCATGGTAAAGATCCGCCTGCGGGATCTCCTCCGACAGAATATACATCAGCGGAAAATAAATGCCTCTGAAGTTCCACAGAAAATGATTAAACACCTTCCGGGATCCCTGTCTTTGGTACTCCTCCAGACAGATCTCAAAGAAGGCTTCACTCAGCAGAATATCCCCCAGATACCGGCGATATTTCCTGATCAGCTCCAAAATAGCGATCCAGTCGATCCTCTCCACCGATTCAACGACCAGATTTTTCAGAATGGCCTTCTCATTCTCCGACAATATGACCTTATGACGGGTCTTGCGAAAGGTTTCGTCCCCCAGGTAGATCGTACGGATCTCCTTTACGTTCTTCGGAATGTCATAAGCATACCCGGACATTTCCTCCCTGGTCGTTGCAAGCGCCCAGATCACAAACTCCACATCCTCAAATGCACTGCATAAAGTCTGGATCCAACCGGAGACACCGCCCGGTACATAGGGATAACATCCCTCACAGATCAGGCATACGCGCATAGCTCATTCCTCCTCCATTATGATGACCGCATGGCTTTGCAGCACACGCAGAATGTAATAACCGTTGCCCGCCTCTTCATAGCTTAGTCCCTCTGCCTCCCGGATCCTGCCCTCGGTCCTGAAGAAAAAGGCCTGCCCCCTGATCGCATTGCTTAAGTCAAGTTCCACCCTGTCTTTCTCCTTCTTCCAGGCATACTGAAGCTGCAGATAGCTTTCGACAATATCCTGCGTGTGGGACAACACCCTTCCCTCCAGCCACGGAACCTTCTTCAGGACCGCTTTCTCAAACAGGCCGATCTGCTGTTTATCCGTATCCCAGGACGCCGTATCCTCATCCTTCGCGATCAGGGTATTGATATCAAACACATGCGACACCATGCCGTAAGCAGCCAGTATGGAGGAGATTGAGAACAGGTTTCCTTCCTCCATCGAATTTCCCACGGTCGCTGCCGGAAACTCCAGATACTCCTTATCACAGGAAAATCCCAATCCCGCCGCTCCAGGCATCGTCCGCACAACCTTGATCCCCGCACCGGGAATCGCAAGCATCCTCTCAGAGAAATACCCGTTCTGCACGGCCAGCCCCCGCATCTCATAATTGGCAAACACGTCATGAAATTCCTCAATAAAGCGCTGATTGAAGCAAACGCCTTCTCCCTCCCTGCAGTTTGCCGCATAGATCAGTTCTCCGTTATACTGCAGCGCCGACCTGCCGATGGTAGTAAACAGGCTGTCATTGATCTCGGGAAAGCTTTGGTCCGACGAGGCTGCTGCCAGAACACTGGAAGTATACGGCGTATCTGTCCGAAGCGACATCCCCTGCAGACTGGGCCACACCACATCCCTGACAAAGCTTTCCGTAGAACAGCCGTACATCTGCATACACAGCTTGTCGTTAATATAGGTGATCATGGGAAAATTATCCAAAAATACCGTCTTGCTTCCCAGGACCGGATAAAGCATATCCTTCTGTACCGCTCCGGCTGCCCCTGTCAAAAGACCTGCACAGTGAATATCCGCAAGAAACGTACCGTTGATCAGGCAGATCATGCCCTCACCGTACTCGCATGTACACAGTACCGGAACACCGCTGTCCCCGTCCCGGATATAGACTCTGGCGTCTTCCTCCACCGCCAGCCATGTGGACACCGTATATCCCTCATAAGTCATCTCTTCTTCCTGTACCGGCAGAAGCGCTTCCTCGAAGCAGAGCCTGCTGTAATTCTCCCGCACGGACTTCTCCCGGATACCCAGAAGCGGCCAGAGGTAAGCGTCCTCGTTCCCCTCCGGCAGACCGGCCGCCAGGATCACTTTGCCGCCCCGGGCTATAAAATCTCCCAGCTTACTCAGATCCGTATAACTGCCCACCGATTCGTCGCAGAAGACTACAAGCGCATCCTGTTCCAGCTTCTCCGGATCCAGCCATGACGCTTCCCTGACCGCATAATGCAGATCCCCGAAGATCTGCCTGCTGTTTCGATATATCTTCTCGTAGATCTCTTCCCCGTCGTCTCCCAGGATCCACACCTGCGGTCCTGCCCCATCCGCTAACTGCTTCGTCCCCATATACTCGCCTGGTTCCATCGGCACGTTTTTGATCCTGACATGGCGCGCACGTTCCTCATTCATGTTATAGAGCATAAAAACACAGCTGACGACGGTCACGATCAGCACCACATACAGCAATCTTTTCCATGACAGCATTCTCTTATCCTCTCTGCATCCAGTACCGAAGCCGCTCCAGCCCCTGCGCCGACAGCCTTACCTGTCTGTCCGCCTGCAGCTGGGCGATACAGGTACGGAATTTCTTCTTTTCTTTCCTCCGGTAAAACAGTTCCGTCATCTTCATATAACAGTTCTCGCTCTTTAACCTGTCACGCCTCTGATCCCAGAGTTGTTCCGCAGCCTGAAACCGGCCAAGTTCTATCAGATACGCCAGCCAGTTCTCATAATCCGTCTCTGAAAGCATGCCCTCATCGATCAAAACCTGCGCTTCCATCAGGCTGCAGTACTTCTTCCTGTACATTTCCTGTTCTCTGCCGGACAGAACCTGACTCTCTATCAGCTTCCGCAGAGATTCGCAGGCTTCCCCGAATTTCGCATCATCGTCCTGATCTTCCTCGTAAGCCCTGCTGCTCTCCATCCACCGCTGGTGCAGAAGCCGGTAGATCTCCATCTTGGTGGCGGCCACATAATGTACGGACTCTGAATCCTCATCCCTTTCCGCCGCCAGCAGCGCCTTATAGTTCTCATGAATATCCTTCTTCAGCTGCCGCAAAAGAAGCGCCCTTTTCTCCCGGTTCTCATTGATCGCCATGGCGTCTTCCACCGGGACAACATTCAGCTCTTCCTCCAGATTCGGATGCTCCACCATCTTCTGGATGCTGTTGCGGCCCACCAGAGAATCCCTGTCATATTTCTCCTGCCCGAACAGACGGCTTAGCATACGCGGGAGAAAATAAAGGACAAACCCGAGTACCGGAAGGAAAAGGAACAAGACGACAACTCCAATCCCCTCTCTCCGCACCGCCTTCACCACGGCATAAAGCACCGCAGCTATGAGGTTCCCGATCAACAGCGCCGTCAAAATTCTTTCCATTCCGTCTCCTCCGAATCCTCAAATACAGCCGTAACCTCCGCCGTCATACCATGCTCCGCAAGCCGCTTCTGCAGATGTTCCACGTCCTGCGCGCCCGTATTGTTTAACAGGGCGTAGAGACAGCCGTCCTCATCAACGCCGAGACAGTCCGTGGCGCGAAGCTGATCCGCCGCCTTCCGGCACGCTTCTTCAAAGCTTCCCTGCCCCGTGATCCGCACCACGCAGTACTCAGCCAGTTTCTTTTCGGCCCTTTCTTTGGCCAGAAGAAGATTGTCACGAAACGGCCCCGGTTTCATCACGTCGGTACCCTGCAGGCAGGTTTCCTCCCTTACCAGTTCCTCGTGATCCAGTGCACGTGCGACGGCCTCCCGCAAAAGAAGCGAAAGCGTTTTTAACAGATTAACATAATAAAGCGTCTGACTTGTATAGGGCAGCGTCCTGATCAGGATCACGGCAACACTGTTGTTCTGGTACAGGATCGGCAGAACGATCGCCGGTTCTCCTTTCCACACGTCGCCCTGGTACAGTTCCCCTGCCCTGACACATTCCCGGATCTTTGGATAAGCGGACAGATTCCAGGACTTTCCTTCCTGCGCCGATTCTTCGTTCAACGCATTGAGCAGCCGAAGATACGGGCTGCCTTCCTTCACCCGGTAGACAGCCACGGTTTCCGTGTGCACCATCTCCGATACAATATGCACGATCTCCATGAAGATCCGCTCCGGTTGTTCAACCATCAGCCGGCTGACAACGCGGTACAGCTTCGGAAAGCCGTACTTGGAATCCAGAATGCGCTCCTCATACTCGTTCTTGATCAGGACATTCTCATCGTTGATCGCTTTCAGTTCCTCATATTCCTCGTCACGCATCGCCAGTTCCCGGCGCGTATCCCGCACCTCCTCCCGCAGCATGTCAGTCACATAACTGACGACCAGGCCAAGAAATACGAATTCCATGATCTTAAGCACGCTGCCGGCATAAGAATAGAAATTTGTCATATTGAGAATATTCAGATCCTGTGAGAACAAATACGCCCCGCTTGCCAGGATAACGGCTAGCGCGCTCTGTCTGATACCGAGAAATACGGAGATCAGGATCACGTAGATCGTCAGCCACTCGATCTGAGAAAACAGGCTATGCGGCGCACTGATAGAATGAACCGCAAAGAAGGCCGCGAACACCACGATATTTTCCAGGGTCCTCCGTACCCCTGCCGGTATCCCGGCTTTCCTTTTGCGCTTACTCTTTGCCGCCTTTCTCTCATATAAGATCCTGCCGTCTGCAAGCTGATCCTCCAATCGATGGAAGTCTGTCCACTCAGTCTCCCTCTTCAGCCGCCCGTTATCCACCCTGCCCCTGTTCGCCGTCTCTTCCCACTGTATCTTCTCTGTAGAGATTCCGAGGCTTTGTCCGATCAGTTCATACAAACGTTTTCCGGAGATCTCAAAGCTGCCGGCGGCGTTATAGATGCCCTGCTTATCCGCATCCATGATCCGCTTGACGGCATCCACCAAATCCGATACATGAAGCGGCTGCCAGGTATCGTCTGGCAGGACCGTACCTTTCTTCCCGGCGGCGACCTCTGCAAACCCTCTGCTCAGGAAATCCGCTGCCCCCTCCTTCGCCCGGTCGGCATAGAGTGACGAAACTCTGAGCACCGTCCAGGAAAGGCCATACTGTCTGCCGTAGATTTCCAGCAGCTGTTCTTCTCTCACAAAACGCATCCCTCTTTCGCCCGCGGGCATAACTGCCCGCCGCTCGTCCGCATTCCCGTCTGCATTTCCATAGACCTCCGCAGAGGACAGCAGAAGAAAGCGCACCTCCTTTTTGTCCGACAGGATCTGCAAAGTACGCGTCAGTAAGGTAACATCCGCATCTTCCTCTTCCTGATAAACACAATCCATAAAGAAGGTCCCCGCAAATACCACCCAGTCAGGCCGGATCGACTGCAGTGTCTTACGGTAGCTGCCGCCATGCGGCGATATCTTATAAAACCTGTATTTCCATCTCTCTGCGATCCGTCCCGGGAAATCACCGGTCGATAGAAAATAGACGTCATTTCCCTCTTTATTCATCCGTTCGATAAAGGCTTCCGCCAATTGGTCCTTTGTCCCGATATATACTGTTTTCAAGAATCGTTTCCTCTCACTTCTCCCATTGCGGCATGTTTCTTAAGTACGTTGAAGTACACTTTGGCGGCTTTGTATCGGAACGACGTGAAGGAATATAATTTCATTGACACTTTCATCGAAAATGAATATAATGTATATAAATTTGACATAAGTTTACAGATAATTCAGTATGTTTTTCTTATATGTAATCAGTTCGCCGAAGTGTACTTTGGCGGATTTTTTTATTCTCCTATTTTCTAAAGCCCCATCAGCTTTACGTATTTATAGAAATAAGTCCGCCCAACCTTCAATTCATCCAGCGCATCACAGATCCTGATTTCCCCTCGCCGCCATTTTCCCACCACTTCTTCAAATGTCTCCGGCAGCGGCCTGCCCGGATTCCCGAAATGCACGCCCCGCTCCTTGGCCGCCGCGATCCCTTCCGCCTGACGCTTCCTTATGTTTTCCCTTTCATTCTGCGCTACATAAGACAGGATCTGCAGCACCAGATCCGCCACAAACGTCCCTGTCAGATCCCGGCTCTTATCTCTCGTATCCAGAAGCGGCATATCAAGCACCACAATATCGATCTTCCTCTCTCTGGTCAGGATCCGCCACTGTTCCAGAATCTCCTCGTAATTACGGCCCAGCCTGTCAATCGACTGGACAACGAGGACATCCCGTTTTTTCATTTTCCTGACCAGCTTTCGGTACGCCGTACGGTCAAAATTCTTCCCGCTCTGTTTGTCCATATAAATATTTTCTTCGGAAACCGGGAAATTACGCAGTGCAATCTTCTGTCTGGCCTCATTCTGCTCCCGCGTGGAAACCCGGATATATCCATAGATCGTGTTTTCCATGTGATCACTCCTTTTTTGATTTAATATACCAAGTTTCCGTTAATTTACTGCAGATTAACCACAAAAAAATACACACTCTATTGAAAGCAAAACAAGAAATTCGCAGAAATTTCCTATATAAAAAGGCTGCCGTAAGATCTATCCGTCTTACAACAGCCTCTGCAGTATCAAAATTTTCGCTTTCTGCACGATTTTTCCTTTATGAACTACCTGTATACCCTCCTGCCCCTATACTGCGCATACATTGCCAGGATTCCCGTAAACGCCGCCAGGAAGATGCAGGACTGGATATAAGGCATGAAATTATAAGATCCTCCCTGCCAGAACCCGGCGAAATCATTGCTGATATAAGTCATGGGCAGGGTACGCGCTACCTTCTGCCAAATCACCGGCAACTCATCCGTGGAGATTCCCATCATGCCCGTCAGCATCATTAACAGAAAATAAATGGTCATGGAAACCCCGAAGGTCACGCTGAACCGGCGGAAGATATTGGCCATGGAATGCACGATCACCAGGAAAAACGCCCCGATCAGATACAGCGATCCAAGCAGGATCAGCAAAGAGGACAGTGCCGGCCTGGGTATATCCAGTAATAGCGCCTGTATCACACCGTACAGGAGTATGGCGACCGTCAGGAAGAGCAGATGGACGATGATCTTCGCCGTGATCAGACTTTTCTCACTGAATCCGAACAGATGCATCCGCTGTGGTATCTCCCGCTCCACCTCCTGAGAGTAGAGCGAGCCGTATCCCAGAAACATGATGGACATGGGCATGATCAGAGCCATGCAGATCACCACCGAGACCATGACCTCCGGTCTGGCCGCATCCGGCACCTGCTTTCCGATCATCGTCGAGAACAGCGGACTCATGATATTCGGAAACACGATCCCGAAAAAGTGCGTCATAAAGTTGCCGTTGATATTCCGCAATTCATAGCGGATCATTCTCAGACTGCATCTATTTCTATTATTACTCCTGCTGTTTCTGTCATTCTTTTCCATGTTCTTGTTCCTTATCTTATTTTCTTTGCTCATAATAATCCTCCTCGCATCCCTATACAGGTCCTGTACCGGCATTGCCGTAGAAACAGGCCTTTGCGTTGATCGACATGATCTCGATATCCGAACTGCTCCGCTTGAAATTCACGTTATGTTCCACAAGAAGCGACAGCAGCCTCCTCTCCTCCTCCCGGTCCCTGCAGGATAAGGCGATCAGATGATCCGGAGAGCACAGCAGACAAAAATCGGCTGCCAGATCGTGATTCTTTGCCGTATTCTCCAGGATATAGACCGCATCACCACAGTATTTCCGGAAAAGATCCTGCACGTCTCCGTAGGCGATCACTCTGCCCCGGTCCAACAACAGTATCTTATCCGCAAGCTGTTCCAGCTCCTCGTAATAATGAGATACGATGATCAGGGAATCTTCCTTATCTCTGTACCATTCCACCAGCTTCTCCGTCAGCTTCTGCCTGGACTCGAAATCCAGTCCTGAGGTGACTTCATCATAAAAAGTCAGTTCCGCCTTCTGCATCATCACCATAATGATCGTGAATTTCTGTTTCTGCCCTCCGGAAAGCGCATGGAACCTCTTTGACAGACATTCCCCGAATTCAAAGAAGTCGATCAGTTCCTGAAGTTCCCTGTTCTTTTTAATGCTCGTATTGAGAATCGTTTCCATAATCCTCCTTACCGGCATGGTACTGACATAAGCGTTGGCCTGCATATGCACTGCCATCTGCTCAGGCTTGATCTGCGTGATGATACTGCCCTGATAGTCCACCAGCCCCAAGAGCGCCTTGACAAGCGTAGTCTTGCCCGCTCCGTTAGAACCGATCACGCCGATCCGCTCCCCCTTTTCGAAAGTGACCGGCTCTTCGATCTGCAGCGCCGTCTGGCTGCCATATTTTACCTGTAGTTGTCTGATCGTCAGTAACATAACGAATTTCTCCTCTCTTCCCCTTTACATCGTCCGAATGCTCTATAACGCTGCGGATCCTCCCTGAAAAAGAATCCTCGCACGCACACCGCCGTCAATATTGGCAATCTCCAGCCTGCATCCCATGCGTCTGCAGTAATAAGCCGCCACATAGAGTCCCAGTCCTTTTCCTCTCTGCCCCGTATCACTGGTGACAAAGGGATCGAAAATATGGGGCAGCAATTTTTCCTCGATCCTGGCCCCATAATTGGTGACCGATAATTCACCATCCGCCGCCCGCAGCACTACCCGCTGTCCTTCCGGCGTATACTGTACTGCGTTGGAGAGCAGATTATCCACGATGATCCGTAACATCTCCCGATCCGCCGTCACGGTCCCGTCGCCCTCCGTCTCCACACAGATGCCTTTGTCCTGCACCTGTACGCCGTAATTCCCTGCAAGCTCCTGCGAAAACGCCCGCAGGTTCACCGTCTCCTTCCGCATATTACCGGCACAGCGGTTCAGGTAAAGGATATCTTCCACGATCCTGCGCATGGACAGCAGCTGCTTCTTGACTTCCGGCAGGTAAGCCTTCGTGTCCTTATACTTCCCCACCTCGTTCATCATGCCTTCTATCAGCAAAAGCGCCGCCGCTACCGGTGTCTTAAGCTGATGGGAGGAAGCCCGCAGGAAAACCTCCTGCCGCTCGTTTTCCTCTTCCAGCATATGATTCTTACACTCAAGTTCCCTGTAACTGTCCCGCAGTTTCCCGTACAGTTCCTGCAGATTATTCTCCAACACCCCGATCTCATCCATACGGTTCTGCCCCTGTCCCGGATCAAATTCCTCTCTCTCGAAGATCCCGCCTGTCGCCGCGCTCTGGGCGGAATCGGCCAGGCGGATGATGGGATTGACGATCCGGCCTGCAAAAAAGCGCGAGGAGATCAGTACGATCAGGAAGATCACCGCCGTGATCATGGGCAGACTGCTCCTTACAATGGGCGTGATCTCCTCGATCTGCGGCGTCATAGTCGGCATCAGGGTGACAATGAACGCATCCTTCGTCCATCCCATTGCCGTATAGGTCGTATAACGGTAATCCCCGTCGGAGACGCTGACTTCATAGATAACGATATCGGTGTCCATGTGCACTCTGGCATATTCTTCCCGGTAGATGCCCGGAACCTCTTTTCTCTCCATCGTGATCTCTACCGGAAAGTCCTCCGGCAGCACATCCTGCCCGGCAAACAATTCCCCTAAGCGTTCCTGCAGACGATCAGCCAGCACTTTAAACTTCGACCTGTCCCGGCCGCTCCGTCGGACCGTATCCACCCCGTCAGCCTCTGTATCCGCCTGATCCCATCCGGCCACCGCTGCCCCGTAACCTGAGTCGCCCGCAGCCATTCCCGTCCTCACACTGTCCATCACTTCCCGGGCATCTGCATAAATCTCCTGCAGCTTCTCATCCTTTACATCAATCGTCAGACTGAAAAATTTCCCCCTAAGATAGAGATCGTTTCCCGTGTCCGGAAACTCCAGCGTTACGACTGATGAGGGATTCTTCACCGTCAATCCGTCGTAACTACGCTCTTCCATGTATCCTTTCTGTACCCTCCTGACCGAATCCAGATTACTCTTCATCACATAATCCACATACAGCGACGGCAGCATCAAAACGAAATACCCCAACACAAACACCGTCATCATCCCCGCCAGTATGATACTGTATAAAAAAGTCTTCCTGCGCAGTCCCATTTCCCTGCCCCCTCCTTACATTCCTCCAACCGTTCCTCTTAACGATTCTGTTTCGTCCTCTTTTCAGGAGGTTTCCTCCCGAAACTGGTACCCTACGCCGATCACCGTCCTGATATAGTTTTCCGGCAGCTTCTTGCGCAGGTTCTTGATATGAGCGTCGATGATCCTGTCATTTCCCACATAATCTTCATTGAAGATCCTTAAGATCAGCTGCTCCCTTGTAAAGACCCTCTTCGGTTCCTTCCACAGAACCTGCAGCAACAGAAATTCGCTGAGCGTCAGTTCCAGTGGTTTCCCGTTATAGAACGCCTGATAGGAATCGTCACAGATCACCAGTCCCTTATCCTCTTTGCTCTGGCTCCTCTTCACCCGCCGCAGAATGGTCTCCATCCTTTTTAACAGGATAATGGGCGAAACCGGCTTGATCACATAATCATCCGCATAGAGATTGAAGGCCTGTACCTGCGTTCCCTCATCGCCTAATGCCGTCAGCATGATCGTCGCCGTCTCCGGCCGTTTCTCCTTACAGTAGCGCAGTACCTCCAGGCCGCTTGCTCCCGGCACCATGATATCCAGGACCGCCATATCGAAGCTGTGCTCTTCAAGCAGCCGCAGCGCCGCTTTCCCGTCCTGCACACAGGTAACCTCGTATCCCTGCATACGCATATATTCCGTCAGAACCTCCTGGATCGTCGGCTCGTCTTCCAAAAACAGAATGTTCATGCTCCATCCTCCGCTTCCGTTGTCGTCTTGTATGGTTTACTATACCATATCCATATGAATTTCATTTGAAGATAGGTTGAAAATTCAAAAAAACAGCCTTGTCACTCTTCAAAGTAACCGACTGCTTTTTTTGCCTTTTCTGCCTTTTTATGCTATGATGATAACTGATACCAGGATCAAAAGGTTATAAATCCGATACAGACTCATATTTTTAATAAAAAAGGACCATCCTATGAACGCAATCACACTGATCATCCTATATCTGGCTTCTGTCAACTGCATAAGCTTCATCGTCATGGGGGTGGATAAGCATAAGGCCCGCAAGAGAGCCTGGCGCATTCCGGAATCCACGCTTTTTGTACTTGCGCTGATCGGCGGTTCCGCGGGTTCCATTCTGGGGATGCACCTTTTTCACCACAAGACAAGACACTGGTATTTCCTATATGGTATGCCGGCTATCCTGATCCTGCAGGTACTGCTCGTACTGCTGCTTATGACATCCCCGATCGAGATCCACGTAATGTAAATACGGATTACAATGTTACGATAACACCGCCGTCATTGGCATACATACTGCTGATGCCTGCCGTATCCAGGATCATGACATTCTTATAGGAGGCTCTTTTCTCCATTAAGGTGCGCACATATTCCGCCCGTTCCGGACAGTTGCAGTGGGAGATCATTAGCGTTCTCTTCTCCGGATGCGGCACGTCCGCCACGATATTATCCGCCAGTCTGGCAAGCGCCTTGTTGATGCCGATCGCCTGTCCCTTCTGCTCGATCACACCAAGATTCCCGATCATCACCGGCTTAATATTTAATGTGGATGCCACAAGCGCCTTGACGCCGCTGAGCCTTCCGTTCTTGCGCAGCGTCTCCAAGTTGTCCAACACGAAATAAGTGCGCATCCTGCGCTTAAACACTTCTATCTTCTCCACCGTCTCCTCGAAGGACAATCCCGCCTCCTTATAGCGCATGAGCCGCATGGCCAGTTGGGTCTCCCCGCAGCTTGCGGACTCCGAATCCACCACATGGATCTTCTTCTCCCCATATTTCTCATGATAAAGATTCCTGCCAAGCTCCGCACTGTTATAACTTCCGCTCAGATGGGAGGACAGTGTCACCACGAAGACTTCCTCCGCCTCACAATGATATGCCTCCATAAACTTCTCGGGCGAGGGGCAGGAAGATTGCGGACAGGTCGGACAGGACGCCACTTTCTCCAGGAAAACCTTCTGGTCAAAGTTCTCATCGTCCTGGATCACGTAATCCCCGACCTCAATGCCGAGAGGGATGATCTGAAAGCGCTCATCCTTCTTATACTTCTCTGGCAGTTCACAGCAGCTGTCTACAACAATTTTATAATTCATAAGGCCTCCGCAACTATTCAATGTAGTTTTCATTACTACTTATGATAACATGAAATCTTATGTGTTGTAAATAG
>CANOCU010000072.1 GCA_947564645.1 uncultured Lachnospiraceae bacterium | reverse complement strand
GACTATGTATCCATGGAAGAAAGCCTGCGCGGCGGCTTATCGCTCCTGATGTCCGGCTTCGGCTTCTGGGCGCACGATATCGGCGGCTTCGAACAGACCTCCACAGCGGATGTATACAAGCGCTGGGTGGCTTTCGGCCTGCTCTCCTCCCACAGCCGTCTGCACGGTAGCCAGTCTTACCGCGTGCCCTGGCTGTATGATGAGGAAGCCGTGGATGTAGTGAGAGCCTTTACCAGACTGAAAGCTTCCCTGATGCCTTATCTGTACAAGACTTCCATCGATACTTCCCGTTCCGGTATACCGACCATACGCAGTATGGTTCTGGAATTTACAAAAGACCGGAACTGCTTCTATCTGGATAAACAGTATATGTTGGGCGATAACCTGTTAGTAGCGCCGATCTTCAACGATAAGAGCATCGGTTCCTTCTACCTGCCGAAAGGTACCTGGACGGATTTCTTCACCGGAGAAGTGATGGAAGGCGGCTCCTGGGCCGAGAAAACTTACGATTACCTGCATCTGCCGCTGATGGTACGGGAAAATTCCATCATAGCCATGGGCGCCTGCGACGACAGGCCGCATTACGACTATGCGGACGGCGTGGAACTGCGGGTCTATGCACTCACAGACGGGCAGGAATGCGCCACGGTAGTGTACGATATGCAGCAGAAGGCAGATCTGCAGGTCAGCGTTGTAAAGAGCGGTAACACGATCACGCTCAATGCCGAGAATCCGGGCGGCAAGCCCTATACGGTGCGGCTTGTCAATGTGAAGGCAGCGGAAGCAGACGGCGCCGCCATGACAGTGGACGGTATGGATACCGTACTTGTGCCGGAGACCGGAACGATTACCGTTACCCTGTAAGCAATCCGCTCCAGCAGATTCGGATTTTCTTCAGGCTTTGCACTTTCTTACGCTGAACAGATAAGAGCATAAGAGCAGTCAGAAAGTTTGCTTTCGGCCCTGCATAAGCTTCCACATACGGCTTTGCAGGAGCCGGGAGCAGATTTTTATAACCCTTTCAGACATTTCACGCTGTTCACCGTCCGTCCCGCCGAATCCCGGTAATACACCGTATATTCCGTATTCTGGTCTTTCTGATGAAGCTGCTGATCCACACACAACTCTTCTGCGTAAAGTTCCTCCGCCAGCTCCCCGATCTTCCGTGGAGCGGTTATGGTCTGCTGGTCTGCCAGATATCGCACATGATAAAGCAGTCCTTCCTTCATCAGATATCTGTCCACCACGATCCTGACAATCTCATAGTCCTCTATCTGCTTGCGCGCTGCAATATCATAGTGTGCCAGTGTGCGCAATGTTCTCGAGAATCCTGGATAGATATAACCGGATATGTCTCCCTGGTTCTTGGTGGAGACAAAATCCAGCCGGCCCAGAGGCGTCCGCAGCCTGATCTGTGCAAAAGAAAGTTCTTCCAGATCCTCCTGATACGCCGCAAGCAGCGCCTGTCGTTCCTGTCCGTCCAGATCCAGCGTATACTGCTCCGTTCCGTTCGTCCACCGCACCTCATAGTATTTCGCACTGTCCATCCGCAGCGCCGCATAGATCCCCAGCTTATATTCTTTCCGTGCAAAAATCTCTTCGAAAGTATCAAGCGCATAGCCGGGCAGCCAATACCTGCAGTACTTACTTTGACCGCCCTCCAGTTCATATTTGACAAGCAGTTCATAAGAATCCTTTTCCCGTCCTCTTGCTTCACAGATAAACTCGATCCACTCATATACACCTGGCAGCGCATCGCCTTCTATCCTCATCTGCTCCAGTGCAGTCTCACTGTCACCGCCGCTGGCAAGCGCAGGAAGCGTCACTGCGATCGACCGTATCTCCTCTCTGTCCGGCATCTGCCCACCTCCGCCCAGTGTGGAAAACAGGGCAAGAACCAGAAACATGACACCGATCTCCGCCAGCAGATGCCATTTGGCCGAAACGAACTTTCTGGCATCAAATGCCAGGATCATATTCAGCAGCCCGTGCAGTACCGGCACGCCAAACAGCACAGCAATCCCACAGAGCGCCCCGGAAAATCCTCCCACCGCAAATACCTGCAGTCCGCTCGCAAGCCACAGCCCCGCCAAGATCAGACATCCATACCGCACGACCCATTCTACAAAACGAAACGTAAACATGCCATTCGTCCGTTCCGCCGGACGGATACAGAAGATCACAAGGTTGATGGCCGTCAGCACAAACACGGCCCCCGCAAGTACCATGATATACGGCAGATGCTCCTCCAAAAGCCAATAGACGCCGTCTGCGTAATCCTGCACGCCCGATGCCCCGGAAAGCAGAGACAGCGGCGACAGATAGACTTCCAGCCGCTCCAGAAGTTCCGACCGGTAAAAGGAAGGCGATATCTCCTCAAGCATTCGTTCAGACAGCCTAAGCCCCACACCCGGCCCCGCCAGAAACAATACAAACAGCCCGATCCGGTACCCGTCATTCTGTGCCAGAAGATAAGCCGTCATGGATAATCCCAACACAAACAGGAATCCCAACACCGACACAAGACACCCCATCCACACGGAAAAAACGCTCTCCTCATAGCGGCTGTATCCCATAGCCAGCGAGATCCGAAAAAAACACAACCTGCACAAAATGAGCGGCACGGCAAAAATAAACAGGTTATTGATCCATCCTGCCACAAACAGCTGCCGCCTCGTAAACGGCAGACCAAAGTACAGATCCGTCGCCGGTTCAGAGCGCAGAAAGCGGAACGCACCTGCTCCCATCAGGATTCCAAACAATACCATAGCGGCAAAGAAGGAAGTGTTGGCCGGTCCTACATAGAGACTGCGCACCTCCCCGGTCGGAAACGTCGTCTTCATGGAAAACACAAGACAGAACATCCCCATGCTGTACCAGACTGCCGCGATCATTCCCATTTTACTCTTCAAGTCTTCCTTCAGAAGACCGGTAAATCTCCTTAGTCCATTCACACTTGCACCTCATGACATCCTTGACATAAATCCCGTTCATACCGATCCGGCGATTCACATCACAATAGTCTGTTCCACTCCTCTTGTGTGAGGATCCTGCCGCGATGCAGATATCCCTTCATTCCACAGATCCTGTCAAGTTCCTCCAGATAATGAGATACGATCAGGATCGTCAGCTTTCTTCCCTCCACCGCACTAAGCAGTAGCTCGTTCACTATCCTGCGGATCTGAGGATCCAGCCCGTCAAAGACCTCGTCACATAGTAGATATCTGGTATTGGTGCAGATTGCTGCCGCGATAAACGCCTGCTTCCTCATCCCCTTTGAGAAGGAATCCAGCAGCGCATTCTCGTCCAGTCCGAACATCTCCAGAAGGCCGCGGTAATCCTCCATCGAAAACCCCTCATAGAAATTCCTATAGAAATTCCCGACAGTCAGCGGCGTAGCATTCCTGTCATAATACTGCCTGTCCGGCATATAGAAGACCTCACGTTTCGCCGTCACCGTACAAGCTCTCTTCCCGTCAATCCTGATCTCTCCCGCATCTGCCCGGTAGACACCGGCAATCAGGCGAAGCAGCGTGCTCTTGCCTGCGCCGTTCTCCCCCACCAGTCCGTATATTGTGCCGTCCGGAACCTCCAATGACACATGGTCCAGACAGACAAATTTCCCAAATCGCTTACTGATATCACGGATCTCGATCATTGTAATGTCCTCATCCCCGCTGCACCTGCAACTCAGTCTGTCGTGTAAATTCCTCAATGCTCCTCACTCGTGCCGCCAGCTTCTGCCACATCTTCAGAGTCTGCATATCTCTCTGTTCCAGGATCGAAGTTCTAAGAGCATCCGGAATCTGACCATACTCCTCCAGTAGATTCAGTACACACTCCGCTGACGCTGCAAGCGTTACCTGCACCCTGTTTTCTTCTGCCAGCTTTGTAACTCGCTCCTCTGCTATCTTTATAGCCCACTCCTCTGCTATCTCTTTTGCCCGCTCTTCCGCTATCTCTTTTGCCCGCTCTTCTGCTATCTCTTTTGCCCGCTCTTCTGCTATCTTTATAGCGCACTCTTCCACTATCTCTTTCTCTCGCTCTTCCACCATCTTTATAGCCCGTTCTTCTGCCATCTCTTCCAACACTTCATCAATGACACATCCCATCTTCTCTTCCTCCTCTTCTCCTTTTCTTTCGCATCTTTGCCGAAACTGTCTTTCCAGTCTTCTGGAACCCGTTAACTGCTCCAGAAGCTCCCAGCTTTCATCATCCATTACCCAGCTGCGCTCATTCGCCTCAAAGTATTCACGGATATTGTCTTTGCTGTTACGCTTCTGGAAAATCTCGATGAGCGGCCGCAGTTCTGTCCTGAAATACTCGCAATGAGAAAATGATGACAGGTCAAGAAAGTGAAGCGGATATTCCGGGATCATTTTCTTAAGTTCCTGCTCCATCTCCGCATCCATATCGTCAAAGCAGATCATTTCGTGCATGCTTACGGGACCCTTCCATTCCTTCTCACCCCAGTAAACGACCAGTGTCACCACCGGAAACAGCCTGTCTTCGCTTCTTACCTTATACAGAAACTCTCCCTCATCTCTGTAAAACGCTCTCCGGGCGGCATCGTTGCCCTCATCCAAAAGAGTCTTGTAGATCCGTTCATTTTCACGCATGATCTCTCTGATCTGACGGTCATACTCAAGCGCCTCCTGCATCATGACGCGGGCCGGCATCGTATGATCCGTCTTCTCCTGGTTCTCCAACGCCAGGACCACAAACCTTTGTCCATTATAATGCTGTTTCATGACCAGATCACCGGTACGTTCCACCGATTCATCCCGCTTCCATCTGGAATAGATCGGCGTCATCTCACGCAGTTCTTCCGCCTTAACGATCTGTCTGCCCTGAAATACGCCTCCATTCCACAGATCCGCATATCTGACAGAATCCCTCAGATAAGATTTCAATCCAATATCCTTCTTCCCCATATCGACCTCCTTTGCAGGAGGTGAATGCCCGACAATCTCCTGCCCTATTCATTTTCCTTTGGAATAAAAGCATGATTTCGTTTGACACCCAATGGGATTCAGTAACCGCTTTTTGTTTTTACGGCTAGAAATGTAATAGAATTATGAAATATATGCTTTAGATAAAGTATAACACCGGCTAACCCGTTTGTCACGTACAATATTCAAACGAAATAACGATAATCAGAAATGTGCACAATACAAGATTTGGTATTCATTAAGATATTGTAGAGTAATCTATACATCATCTTGCGTATCATATCTTTCTCCCTCAGATAAAGCCTCTGTATTTCTGTAAAAAACAACCAAACGGTTTATCGTTTTCTCACATAATACGCCGCCCTCAGCCCCACCCGTAACCGAAGCTTTCGCATATGGCCTTGGCAAAGGCCGGAAACCGAAATTTGTCATGTCGTTTCCTATCGTTACAGTGCATCAAGCACACCCTGGATTCCCTTTTCCTCATAGATCTGCCTGTAGAGCGCGACCTCATCCCGAATCAGTTCATCGATAACCCGCATCCCCAGAAGTTCCACCGGCGCCTTATCGTCAGTCATGATATATTCTCCTGCATCATAGGCCGTCAGCTGACTGCTCACCGCCTCCATCATCGCCGCCAGATCCTCCGCTTCGATCTCCTTCCTGTGAAGCGACAGGTTATCAAGCATCCGCGGATTATCGGAAGCAAAAAGCTCTCTGTTTGTAGAACCCTTCACATCCACCGTATACACCTCGCCGAACACACTGCTGATCGTATCCGCCAGATGCCCATTGATACTGCCTTCCCCGCTGCCGCGCATATTCATATTAACCACCATCACGCCGTCCTCATTCAAATGCTCCTTCACCAATGTGAAAAATTCCACGGAAGACATCTGAAAAGGGATGGTGATATCCTGATAAGCATCCACCATGATCACATCATATTTACCGTCAATGGCGTTCAGATACGCCCTGCCGTCATAAGTCGTCACCGGCACATCCTCCGGCAGCTTGAAATACTCTCTGGCAAGCGCGGTGATCTTCTCGTCGATCTCCACCCCCTCGATCTCCATATCACCGAAATAATTCCGGCACTGCGTCGCATAGGTTCCTGTTCCCATCCCCAGGATCAGCGTCTTACACTCGCCCGCCCTCTCCCGGTCCGTCATCAGCGGCGCCGCCATGGCATAGTCATAGTACATACCGGTCAGACCTTCCCCCTTTACCAGCAAGGACTGCACGCCGAATAACACATTTGTCGATAAAATGACGGTTCTGTCATTCTCCTTCACCTGCAGATAATTATAGACAGACTCACCTTCATAAGTCAGACCGCTCTCCCAGAAAGCAAAACGATTGGACTTTCCCAGAAAGCAGCATCCCACAAACAGAACTGCCGCCGCCACGCTCTTTGCCGCACCTCTTCTGCCGCTCACAAAATAGATCAGGGACAGCATAAGCAGGATGCCCGCAAAGATCAGGAACGTGATCGACGTCCCCACCGCCGGAATGGAGATAAACGTAGGTACGAAAGTGCCGATAATACTGCCGATCGTATTCGCGGCGTTCAGCATCCCCACCGTCTTACCGCTGTCCGCCAGGCTGTCCACCGAATACTTTGCTAAGGACGGCGTCACCGTACCCAGCAGAAACAGCGGAAATACGAAGACCACCATGCAGGCCGCAAACGCCGCCCAGATCAGGAAGTTCGTATTCACCGTAAAGATCAGCACCGCCGAGATCCCCAGAATAATATATTTTCCTGCCACCGGAATGGCCGCGATCCAGACGGCCGCGATCAGGATCCTGCCATACAGCCTGTCCGGATCGGGATTCTTGTCCGCACTGCGCCCGCCATAAATATTCCCCAGTGCCATCGCGATCATGATCGTTCCGATGATGATCGTCCACACGATCTGCGAGGAGCTGAAATACGGCGCAAGCAGCCTGCTGGCTCCCAACTCCACTGCCATCACCGACATCCCCGCAAAAAATTCCGTCAGATACAGAAATAATTTATTGTTTAGTACAGGCGTTTTTTTTATCGTGTTCATCCCAATACCCTTTCTTCATCCCTACGTTTTTCACTCTCAATATTAAAAGACAGGGCCACACCATATATAACAGCCCTGTCTCTCAGTATATACAATTTCCTATCCCTTTTCCACGAAAATATTTATAAAATTTGCCTACGCACTCCCTTTTACCACCAGTATCTTATCCCCCGCACTGATCTCCTCCGTCACCAGTTCATTGACCTCCTTCAGCTGCGAGATCGTCACATAATACCGCTTACCGATATCCCACAGCGTATCGTTCGGCCCGGCGATGTAGATCACCATTCCCGGCAGTTCGCCAAGCTTATTCAGATCCAGTTCATCCACCTTGATATCCGTGATCAGATTGCTCTTCTGCACCGCAAACACGATCACCTTGAACATCAGCGCGGCTTTCACATCCAGCTCGTCGCTGTCAAGCATCGTCACCGTCAACTGTTCGATACTGCAGCGCAGCTTAAAGATACTGGTAGGCGTAATATTCTCCGCCTCGATCACATACTGGAATGGCAGTACATTCCGCGAAGAATAGATCGATCTGGCCCCATTGCCGCACAGATACAGCGTGACTACCGTCAGGGTTCCCGTGATCGCGATCCCGTTCTCCACGATCGCCTGTTCTTCGATCTGGATCTCGCCCTCCGAATGGATCAGCTGATACATGGGCATTTCCGGATTCTGGATCCTGGCGTGTTCCGCGATCTTGCACTTGCCGCTGCCGCTGAGCAGCAGGCTCTTTAACTGTACTTCCGTCGTCAGCGCCTCGATCTCCTTCTCCACGCCGTAGAGATCCGACAGCACCTCCATATTCTCTTCCTCATACAGATGGATATCCAGATCCAGGACCGGCTCCACACAGAAGACTCTCTCTTCCCCGTCGAAGTCCTGACGCACCTCCACATTACACTGTCCGAGGCTGTAACGGATGTCCGGTATCATATTCTCCCGGCAGCCGTGACACTCAATGATCCCGCTGAAGGGCACCGTATTCTCATACCACAGCGTTCTGTCATTATCCCCTTCTCCCTCATACAGGAAAAAGGCCCGCATCTCTCCCTGGATCGATATTTTCTCATCCAGCGCCTTGAACTCCACATGGTCGAACGTGATATGATGCCAGATCGTCTGGAACACATTCGGCAGATTGCCCGACAGTTCCATCTCCTCTTTCAGCCGGAAAATATCCTTCTTCTGCAGCACAAGCTCCACCATCGGATAGGTGCGCTTGCGGTATTCCACCGGCTCTTCATGATAGATATCCACCGCCGTATCCTGCTCCACATGCTCTTCCAGCTCCAGCCCGAAAGAGACGACCGCCTGCACACTGATCTTCCTGGAATTGATCAGACCCACCGTCAGATCCTCGATCGTCCAGTCCGTCAGGATAAGATCCCCGCCGGAAACCCCTTCCATGTTGACCCGTTCCTCAAAGGGCAGCACCGTCTCCATACTGGCACAGGTACCCTCCATATCCGTCAGATACAGGATCGAAACTACCAGTTTCCCCCGCAGGTTCACAACATTTTCCCCGGCACGGATCTCCTCCATGATGACCTCGCCCTTGCTGTTAAGCAGGTGACTGGCGT
This sequence comes from uncultured Lachnospiraceae bacterium, assembly GCA_947564645.1. Classification (GTDB taxonomy): domain Bacteria; phylum Bacillota; class Clostridia; order Lachnospirales; family Lachnospiraceae; genus UBA3282. Next base: position 10,840 of record CANOCU010000072.1, on the reverse strand, counting down.
CAGGCTTGTTATCTGAAATATTCACATCTTCTTCCAATACCATCTGGGTGCCGGCTCTGCTGCTGATCCGATCCATATGTATCTTCTTTTTTACTAATTCCACAAAAATAAACCTCCATGCGTATACTTAATTAAAGTATATGCCGCATGGAGGTCATACATACCAACTTCCCGAACGAAACTTCAGTTCTCTCTTCCGGGGTTCTACCAGATCCGCACCCTGTTATGCCCAGCTTGCAGATCATTGACCGGACCTGCGATTACCTGTCCCGGCTCCCGTTTCTGCCCGCAGTAATCCACGTCAAAGACGATCGGTGTGCCGTCCGGATTCTCGAACAATCCTTCCGCCGCTCTGGTACACCCCAGATCTTTCGTCTGCATGATCACCGCCTCCTGATCCAGGACTTCCTGATCTACATCCAGTTCCAGATAGACCACTTTCCCGTCTTCCGTCATTTCCTGTGTGATCTTCGCCCGCAGCATACCGCTGCCACGATAGCTGCTGTGCTCGCCAGCATATCCCTGTGCCCCCTGAAGGTAGACATTGCGGTCAATATACACCGGCTGTTTCACTTTGACATACAGGTCTTCATCCCCCGGAAACGCCTCGTTGATCAGCCGTATAGAAAATGATACGGTGTGGAGCGGTCCAGCACGGTCCAGTGTTTCATATTGCCCAGTACCAGATTATGCAGGTACGCACCGCCCTGGGAAGCATTCTCAAAGCTATACGGGGATCCTAAAATATTGTTGTCCACCAGATAAGGACCATGGGATACTTCCACCATCAGGTCGCGGATATTACCGCAAAGTAAGTTGCTGCTCACCCGGGTGCCCTGCGTCTCCCAATCCAGCCATATGCCCAGCGTACAGTCATGGATATAATTATGATGGATCTGCGTATCGATCGGCGCATGGAACTTGATCCCTGCGATCTCGTATCCATAGAACTCATGCTTGGTGGCTATGTTATAGATCTCATTACCATAAATATCGCTGAAAACACAGCCCAGATGCCCCACAATACCGTTCTGCCCGCAATCATGGATCACATTGTTACGCACGATATGGGATCCTATATTGTCCTTCTGCCAGCCCTGCAGAAGCGCCCTGCCCACCGCCTCAAACTGATAGGTATACCCGGGCTTCCTTCTGGTCCTGGTAAAAAGGTTGTCGCCCGTCTTCTCATCCTTGCCGAGCGTAACGGCGCTGCACTTGGCGTCATGAATATGATTGTCCTCTATGATCCATCCTTTGGACCAGTGCGGACCGATCAGTCCCGGCTGATCCCCGGTAGGCGGTGCAAAAGGACACGCCGCCTGTGCCAGTTCAAACCCTGAGACGGTAATGTAATCCTTTACGCTCTGCTTAGGATAGAACACGCATTTGCGTACATTGATCTCTACCAGTTCCTGATTCGGGTCCGCTCCCTGGAAATTTGCCCAGATCGTCGTGGTCTCTTCCTCCACCTGCGCATACCACCGGTACACCGTACCGTCCACATCCGCAATGGGCTCCCTGTAATCCTGCCAGGGAACATTGAACCCGGTCTTCCTTGGCTCGGCCTGCTCCACTTCTTCCAGACTGACCGCTTCATAGAATGAGCGTCCGTTCAGATACACATCACCCAGATGCAGAGTCGGATAAGCCGGCCCGATCATCCAGTCCCCGTAAAGATAAGCGGCATACGGGTTAAAATCCCCGAACATGGAATTCGGGATCACTGCTTTCCACACGGTGCCTTTCACATTTTCCCAGCCCGTGATCTGCTCGGAACCTTTGATAACCGGTTTTTCTCCTTTGGCCGCGCGGTAAGTGATCCTTTCCAGGTCACTGATACCGCCCATCTTCGGATCCACCCATTCCCGGTATACACCGCCGTGAACGATCACCGTATCCCCGGGCATAGCCACATCCGCCGCCCGCTTGATCGTCGCGAAAGGAGCCTCGGCCGTTCCCGCCGCATGGTCACTGCCTGACACCGCCACATGATATTCTCTTGCCATACTAACCTCCATAATCCTGCTCTCCGCAGGATCTTAACTCCACACTGCTTCGTCTGCTGCCCCGGCCCCTTCAAAGGGTCCGCATACCGGGCTGATTCCCCGATGGTTCCCGAAATAGTCCGTATCAAATACGATCTCCGTCCCGTCCGGATTCTCGAAGCGCTCCTCCGGCTCAAATGCCATGCCAAGCGTCTGTGTGGATATCGTCTGCCAGGTCTTCTCCGGCAGGAAATCATACAGATTTGTCTGTAACCGCCAGCCGTCAGCCTCGTGCACTAACGCCAGTTCAACCTTATGCTGCGTATCCGCCACGAAATCTTCTTCTCCGTCGTAAGGCTGTGCCCCGTTGAAATACACATTTCCGCCGGTGTAGACCGGAAGATGGTCATAATACTTATCCCTTTCTTCACGAATGCTGTAATTCTGCGCCGTAAACCGCGCCAGATACTCCTCTTCCTTCGGATAGCCGTCATAAGGTTTCGTACCGCAGATATCATTTAACAATCCCAGTTCATACGCATTCACCTTCTTCGCATAATCCGTAAAGAGAGACCGTACCGGCATCTGGACGAAGATATTGTTATAGAATCTGGCATCTCCGTGCAGGATCGTCATAAAGCCATCCACTTCCGTTCTGTGCGGCACATGATAGGGGGTATATCTCGGGGTCGGGAATACCTTTCCTCCATTATCCACGCCGTTTCCAACATAGGTAAAAGTGCCCGCGATCAGATTGTGCACAAAGGCAAGCCCCTGTGTGCTCAGTCGTCCCGCCGCCTCCGACAGCAGAAGGTTATTGTCGATCAGCGTAGGACCGTGGAATACCTCCACGAAGATATCTTCCGCCAGCGCAAGCGGCATGGTGATCTCGGTGCCTTCCGGCGGCATATTATCATGGAACAGGTTCTGCGTGACCCGGGTTCCCTGTGCCTGCCAGTCAAGCCACAGTCCTCTGGTACAGCGCTCGAAATGGTTCCGGCGAATGATCACATCGATCGCCGCATGAAGCTTGATCCCACCGATCTCGGCGCCCGCCATCCCCAGGGAAATACCGCTGCATTTGGAATGAGACACTTCGCAGTCTTCAATGATCCAGCCTTTGGACCAGCGCGGCCCGATCATGCCCTCCTGGTAAGCGGTCGGCGGCGCCCACTGCGTGGCTGCTCTCGTCACTTTGAACCCGAATAACGTAATATACCCGACTCCCGTCTTAGACGGATAGAAACAGTTACGTCTGACGTTGATCTCCACGTCCTCCTGATTGGGATCCGCCCCCTGGAAATTCGCATAGATCACCGTAGTGTCTCCGTCCTGCTCCGTATACCATTTGTATAAGGTATCCTCCTGATCCCAGGAGCCCTTATAGATCACAGGATTCTCCACCTGTTCCAGGCTCTGCGCCTCATAGAAGGATTTATCCTTCAGATACACTTCTCCCGTGTGCACCGGCTGGATCGCATTGTACCAGTCTCCCCGCACATACGTCGTGTAAGGATTGTAATCCCCGAAAAGGCCGTTGGGAATGCGCACCACCCAGACATCCCCTTTCCAGTGCTCCCAGTTCTTCACCGGCTCGGCGCCGGTGATCACCGCACCGTTCTTTACCGCGCTGCGGTAAACGATCCTCCTGTCAGGCGTCCCCGCATTTACAGGATCCACATATTCCCGATAGATTCCGGGCGCTACAATGACCTCGTCTCCCGCCACGGCCAGCTTCGCGGCCTGCGCCAGGGAACGCAAGGGTCTTTCCTTCGTTCCGTCTCCGCCCCTCCTGGCGTCTGCTTCCACATAAATATGCATATTGCTTTCCTCTCTTTCTAACCTTTGACCGCACCGGCCATCATACCTTTTACAAGCTTATCCTGGAACACAATAAACAGGATGATCATCGGCAGCACCGACAGCACCAATACCGACAGGATGATCGGAATATCCATGGCGTGCTCTCCCTTAAACTGTCCCAGCGCCAACGGCAGCGTCTTATTAGCCGGCGTCTGGAGCAGCGTATTTGCGAATGCAAATTCATTCCACATGGAAACCCCGTTATAGATGGCCAGTGTGGAAAGTCCCGATTTGGACAGCGGCAGGATGATGGAGAAAAAGTTCCTGTACTTGTTACAGCCATCGATCTCCGCAGATTCTTCCACTTCCTTGGGAATCGTCATCATAAACGCGGTCAGGATAAACACCGACATCGGAAGAGCAAACGTCACATACGGACCGATCAGGGACTGCAGCGTGTCATACATCCCCATATTCGTAGTCATCTTGAAAATCGGGATCAAAGTCACATGCATGGGAATCGACATCATTGCAACAATACCCGCGTAGATCAGGCCGCGCATCTTGAATTTCATTCTGGAAAGCGGATACGCCGCGCAGGAAGCGATGATCAGCATCAGGATCAGGCTGATCGCCACAACGATCACACTACGGAAGAAATACCCGAAGAAACCATTCGTTGCCACTTCCACATAATTCTCAAAGTACCAGGGATCCGGGAAATGGAAGACTCCCTGTGCCAGCATGTCGAACTGCTTGCGGAAGGAGTTCATGATCATGAAAATGAACGGCACCAGTGTGGCCACCAGCCAGATGCAGGCAAACAGGATGGCAATTCCCCAGGCGATCCTGGATTTCATCTTTTCTTTCCTGTAATCAACTTCTTTCTGTCCATTCATATCAATAGTCCTCCTTTACCACAAAGATTTTCTGGAACAACAGGGCGATGAGGGTGATCAGCAGGAACATACCCGCCGCCACGCAGGATCCATAACCCATATTGAACTGCTGGAAGGAAAGCTTATACATATAGGTAGCCATCAATTCGGTTCCGCCGGCCGGTCCGCCGCCCGTCATATTCCAGATCATGTCGAAATATTTCAGGGAACCGATCAGAGACATGGTACATGCGGTCTTGAAGATGGGCCCCAGCAGCGGGATCGCTATCGTCCGCAGATACTGTCCTCTGGTCGCGCCGTCGATCACGGCCGCCTCATAAATCGAAGTGTCAATATTGCCGTATCCGGCTATAAAGTACACCATATAAAAAGGCGTAAACTGCCATGCCATAACACCGATCACGGCAAACAGCGCGTGCGGATTCCTGCCAAGCAGATCTACCGTCACCTTGCCGCCCTTGATCATGGACGCAATGGATGAGAAGATACCGCCGTTGGTAGCCAGTGCATAGCTGAACAGGAATGCAATGGCAACGGAACTCATCAGATAGGGAAGAAACCAGATCACCTTGAAAAGATTGAACTTCTTTCCGCCCGCATCCAGGAAAGTGGCGAGCAGCATACCGATCGGGATCTGGAGCAGGATAGAGAATACCATCACTACCACGTTATGGCCGAATGACGACCAGAAAGTCATATCCGTAAGCAATGTCTTCCAGTTCTGCATACCGACAAATATCTTGTTCGAAGATATGCCGTTCCAACTATAACCACTGGTAATAAACGTATCGATAATCGGATAGATCATATAAACCGCTATCAAAAACAGTGCGGGAAAAAGAAATACCGCGGCGGCCTTAACCGTACTTTTTTCTCTTGCCCGGGCCAGCCCGTTTGCATTATTTTTCTGAGCCACATTATCTCCTTTCCGGGAAACCATCTCGTAACAGTCCCCTTACAAAACCCCAAAGTTTCCTTATCTGAAACCGCCTGTGACGGATCGCATCCGCAGCATCCACCTTCTTTGTCACAGCGCGGTATTGTTTTCACCATATAGGAAATTCGCAGAAATTTCCTATATGGTGAAAAACAGCCCGCAAGAGATAAAATCTCCTGCGGGCCTGTCCTGCTTGTGCCCCATATCATCCTCGACACAATTCATCATGAAAACTTCCGAAAAAATATTTTATTCAGCAATCGCCGCCTGCATAGCCGCATCATGCTCCTGACCGATCTCTTCCGGCGTCTTCTGCAGACCAAACAGCTCTGTCATGCAGTCCTTATGTACTTCTGTTACGGAAGCGGGCAGATACTGGTCATACCACAGCTGTACGTTGGAAGCATCAAAGAATACCTGCGCAACTACCTGCATGTTCGGATCTTCGATCGTCTTCTCATATCCGTTGATGGAAGGGATCGTATTCGAATCAAGCTGCTTCTGATTGTAAGTCTCATCATTAAAGTACTGCGTTGCCAACACGAAACATGCATCCAGCTTGGTCTGGTCAACGGAACCGTCCTCATTCCAGCAGTTGAAGGAGAAACCGTTGCCGATCGCGGTACCGATCTCTACGTTCTGCGGAACGCCGTTAGCAGCTGCTTCCGCATCTTCCGGGAAACGGAATACGCCGATATTCTCTTTGTACCAGTCTGCGTTGTCATCCTGGATACTTCTTGTCTGCCAGGAACCGTGAAGCATCATAGCACAGGTGTTGTCATAAAGGAGCGCCCTGTCCTGACCGTCGTCGGTGGAAAGAGAGTTAACGCCCTCCGGGAAATATCCCTTCTTTACCCAATCCTGAATCTTCTCGCCTGCCCATACAAACGCATCTGATGTAAAGGTTCCGCCGTTCTCCTGGGTATAAGCCGCATTAAATTCGTCGTTACCGGAGTGACGTGCCACCAGATACATGAAATACATGGAACCGGTCCACTTGGAACCATTTGCCAGAGAGAACGGAACATAACCGGCCTCGATCAGCTTATCGCAGGCCGCTTCCAGTTCATCGATGGTCTTCGGCACTTCAATCCCTACTTCCGCAAAGATTGTCTTGTTGTAGAAAATATCACAGCCGGAAAGTCCGCCGAAAGGAATCGCCAGGATCTTGCCGTCATAAGAAGACTGTGCAACCGCCGCCTCGATGAAATCCGGATGATCATAGGTATTGAACATCTCCGTGAGATCATTGACGAAACCGGAATTGTAATACTCGTTCATCGGACCGCCGCCCCAGTGGATATACATATCAGGAGCCTGTCCGGAACTCATGGCCACGATCAGCTGCTGCTTGTAGTTATCGTTCTGCTGATGAACCTGGTTCACCGTGATGTTAGGATAATCTGCCATGAATCTCTGTACGGCGTCTTCCTGGATCTCCTTACTGGATCCTTCCGTAGCGATATCCCACAGATTGATCGTCAAAGGCTCTGTTGTCAGTTCGGGAATGTTCTTCCCCTCTGTAGAGCTTGCTGCCGCTTCCTCACCCGAAGCTTCCTCTTCCGCTGCCGGCGTTTCCTCTTCTGCCGGTGTCTCCTCAGCCGCGTCGCTCTCTGCAGGTGCCTCTTCAGCAGCCGGTTGGCTTGTGGAAGCGCTGTCCGAACCGGAACCGCCGCATCCTGCAAGCAGCGTTCCGGTTAAAGCAGCTGCCAGAATGATTGATACAAACTTTCTTTTCATACTTTTTCTCCCTTTCTTTGTATTGATTCAACAGTTTGCACCATCTACAGCCTGCTTCATAGCAAAAAAGCATTGTCTTATGGCCAAACTGCACAAAAAATGGTTTGATTCCCACTTTTTCTGAAACAATTATACCCCCCAGGCACTTTGGCAAGCACTTTTTATCTTTTTTGCTTTTGATCCATATTCCGTTTTAATTAAACTATTTATATAATTTAATAAATATACGTATTTTTATGCGTGTATTATAAGTTTTCTTCCACCGCACCGATCAAATCCGTCACATTTCCGATCCCGTACCGTTCCATATAGGCCTCGATTCCTTCCACCACTTCCACGGTCGTGTAAGGGTTCACGAAATTCATGGCGCCCACCGCCACCGCGCTTGCCCCCGCAAGCAGGAACTCGATGGCGTCCTCCGCATTGGCAATGCCGCCCATGCCGATGACCGGAATTTTCACCGCATGCGCCGCCTGATAGACCATGCGCACCGCCACCGGTTTGATGGCCGGGCCGGAAAGACCGCCCGTCTTATTGGCCAGAGCGAATTTTCTCTTATGGATATCGATCTTCATCCCGGTGATCGTGTTGATCATGGACAGCGCATCGGCTCCCGCCGCCTCCGCCGCCTTCGCCATCTCCGTAATATCCGTCACGTTGGGACTAAGCTTCATGATCACAGGCTGCTTTGCTTTCTTTTTCACCCGGGAAGTGATATCGAACAGGCTGTCCGGTTTCTGGCCAAAGGCGATGGCGCCCTCCTTCACATTCGGACAGGACACGTTGATCTCCAGCATATCCACAGGCTCCTGCCCCAGCCGTTCCACCACTTCCAGGTAATCCTCCACCGTCTTGCCGCACACATTGACGATGATCTTCGTATCATATTTCTTAAGGAAGGGAATATCCCGCTCCACGAAAACGTCGATGCCCGGATTCTGCAGGCCGATGGCATTCAACATACCGCCGTAAGTCTCCGCCACACGGGGCGTGGGATTCCCCGGCCACGGTACGCTCGCCACACCCTTGGTCACCACCGCCCCCAGACGGCTCAGATCCACAAAATCACTGTACTCCATCCCCGATCCGAATGTTCCGGACGCCGTCATCACCGGATTTTCTAAGGTTACCCCTGCTATTGTCACTTTTGTATTCATCAGATCTTCCTCCCTGCCAAAATCATACCGCTGTCAAATCTCCACTTCTTTTGCTTCAAATACGGGCCCGTCCGTACAGATCCGTGCGTTGTTCACATGGGAATGATGGTCGATCCCGGTCGTCTTACACACACAGCCCAGACAGGCTCCCACACCGCAGGCCATCCGTTCCTCCAGAGAAATATAAGCGTCGATTCCCTGCTCCGCGGCATACTTCTTAACCGCACGCAGCATGGGCATCGGCCCACAGGCCATGATCACATCGGCCTGCAGTTCATTGACTCTGATGATATCCATCACATTGCCCTGCACGCCGACACTGCCGTCCTCCGTGGCGATATAGACTTGTCCATACTGCCCCAGATCTTCCTGCAGGAAAAGATCCTGATCACGATAGCCTAACAGAATCTGCTTCTTTGCCTCCAATTCCTTCGCCAGCTGCAGCAGCGGCGGGATACCGATACCGCCGCCCATCAGGAATACCTTCTTTCCGGCCGCCTTCTCTATCGGAAAGCCATTGCCCAATACGCCCAGGATATCCAGCGTATCCCCTGCCCTGCAAGAGGAAAATTCTGCTGTCCCCTTGCCTGCAATACGATAGACAAGCCGCATCCGGCTTCTGTCCCGATCCACTTCGCAGATGCTGATCGGACGCGGCAGCAGCGTCGCCGCATTGTGCGGATATACCGCCACGAACTGCCCTGCGCGGGCATCCTCCGCAAGTTCCGTCTCCAGCCACAGATCATGGATCTGCGCCGCAATCTGCTTTTGTGACACCACTGTCACAGTTGTTTTCCTTTTCTGTGCCATCCTGTTCTATCCTTCCTTTTCCTGCCTTATCCTTCCTGTATTCCTGTTACTGTCTTCTCATCGCAATTCTCGGCCCGGTATACGATCTCTCCCTGGCAGATCGTATAACTGACCACGCCCGGCATCGTCTCCCCGATAAATGGGGAATTGACCGCCTTCGAGGCAAAATGTTCCACCACCCACTCCTTGTCCGGATCAAACACCACCAGATCCGCGGGGCCGCCTTCTTCCACATATCCCGCATCCAAACGATACAGCCTGGCCGGTGCCAGACTCATCTTCCGCACCAGCTCCGACATGGAAAGATACCCCTTCTGCACCAGTTCCCGGATCCCCAGAGACAGAGCCGTCTCCAATCCGATGATACCGCTTGGCGCCTCCGTCAGCAGCCTTGCTTTCTCCTCCCTGCTGTGGGGAGCATGATCGGTGGCGATCATATCGATCGTGCCGTCCCGCAGTCCCTCTATGATCGCAAGCCTGTCCTCCTCCTCCCGCAGCGGCGGATTCATCTTCGCCAGCGTACCGTGCCGGATCAGAGCCTCCTCGGTCAACGTAAAATGATGCGGTGTCGCTTCCGCATAGATATGACTGCTCTGCCGCTTCGCCTGCCGTACCAGTTCCACGGCCTCCTTCGTGCTGATATGCTGGATGGACAGATCCGCCTCCTCCTTCACCGCAATTTTTAAGTCCCGTTCCACCATGGAGATCTCCGCCTCCCTGGGAGAGCCGCCGATCCCAAAATACGCTGCCGCTTTGCCGGCATTCACACCGTTATTCCGGATCAGTGCAGGGTTCTCCTCATGCAGACTGACCGGCCTGTGCAAAGCTGCCGCCCGTTTAAGCGCCTGCCGCAGCAGATCTTCATCAAGAAGCGGTATCCCGTCATCCGTAAAGCCGGCCGCCCCCAGTCTGCCAAGCTCCTCCATATCCGTCAGTTCCTGCCCCTTTAATCCCTTGGTCACATTGGCACAGGAATAGATATGGATCGGCGTCTCCCTGCCCTTTTCCAGTATGGAAATAAGCGTCTTACCGTTGTCCACTGCCGGTTTCGTATTTGCCATCAGCACCACGGACGTAAAACCGCCACGGGCCGCCGCCGCCGCACCTGTATGGATATCCTCCTTATAGGTAAACCCCGGATCCCGGAAGTGTACATGGACATCCACCAGTCCCGGGGCGACACACTGCCCCTGCAGGTCAAGAGACCTTACCGATGTCCGGGTCTCCGGCTCAAATACCCTCTCTGGCCCCTCCGCTGTAAACGCACCCTGCGGCAGGATACGCACGATCTTACCGCCCCTGATTAAAATATCCCGATATCCTTCGGTCCCGGACGCGGGATCGATCAAATATCCGTTCCTTAAGTACAGCATACTGCTCTTACTCCTCTTCTTACCTTTGTGATAACACACTCCTGCCATGTCCGGGAGCGCTCTCCTTGTGTCTGTTTAGTATATAGGCAATTGTTAAATTGCCATACCCGTTGATTTTACTGGGTTTCCTTGCTGT
>CANOCU010000071.1 GCA_947564645.1 uncultured Lachnospiraceae bacterium | reverse complement strand
CTGCCTGCTGTAAGATATTGTTGTTCGCATATCTAACCATCTCAGTTGCGATATCCGTATCACGGATCTGAGACTCAGCAGACGTGGTGTTCTCTACAATGTTATCCAGGTTGCTGATCGTGTGCTCAAGTCTGTTCTGGATCGCACCGAGGTCGGAACGCTGTTTGGATACATCCTGAATTGCGCTCTTAGCAAATGCGTTCAGTGCTGCGAAGTCTGCTGCGGTAGGAGCCGCATCTTTATCTATACCAGCAGCCGCTGTAACTTTATTAGCAGCCGCAGCCGTCTTAACATCAGCGTCTACAACTTTTGTCTCATCATACGTGTAAAACTTAGCTAACATATCAGATTGAAGTGTATTATCTGCGCCTTCTTTATACTTAGCCTGAATAGCAGTATCAGTGCTCTTAGCATCAATATTCGCTGTGCCAAATTTCGTATTTTTAGCTAACGCATTTGCCATCAACTCATTGGTATTCATGTTCTTGATCGTGATACCGATATGCTGACCAGACTCTGCACCAACCTGAAGTCCCTTGTTAGAGAAAGAACCATCCAACAACTTCTGCTCATTGAATGTGGTCGTGCTCTGTACACGGTCGATCTCGCTCATCAGCTGCTTAACCTCAGCCTGGATGTAACTGCGGTCTGTGGATGTCAGGGTACCATTCTCTCCCTTAACTGCCAGTTCATTCATTCTCTGCAGCATATCCTGTACTTCATTCAGAGCGCCTTCTGCTGTCTGTACGCAGGAGATACCATCCTGAGCGTTAGCGGATGCCTGTGTCAGTCCTCTGATCTGTCTTCTCATCTTCTCGGAAATGGATAAGCCTGCTGCATCGTCTGCTGCACGGTTGATCTTGTAACCGGAAGATAACTTCTCTGTGGACTTAGCCTGTGCGCTTGTCGTAAGACCAAGCATTCTGTTTGAGTTCATTGCTGTAATGTTGTGTTGTACTACCATAATATATTCCTCCTTGAATTTTATGTGGCTTCCCTGCCACTTATTTGCTTCTTTGTAATGAATCTGCAGGCTCGTACGCTGCCTTCGGCTCATTACTTTCCCGTAAGTAAATTTGCTTTTTCTTACCTGTAATATATATCGGGCAGTTTACAATTAATTTTAGGGGCATAAAAAAATTTTTCAAACTATTTATGTCTCTGTGCTGTTACGATACTGTCTGTCAAAAGACCAACAATCCTTTCTACCTGCTCCAGAGTCAGCGCCGCATACAGTGGCAAGACCAGAATTCTTTCAGAAAAATATCTGGCATTATCCAAATCCAATTTACGATACTTATTTCTAAAGCATGCCTGATCGGCAGTTAACGGATAGAAATACTTTCTGGAGTAAATCCCATGCTCCATCAACTTTTGATAAATCTCATTTCTTATTTTCGGAGTATCAAACAGTACCGGAAAATATGCATAATTGGAAATCACATTTTCCTGAAGTTCATTCAATCTGATCCCTTTCGTATCTTTTAATAATTCTCTATATTTGTCTACCAATACTTTTCTTTTTTGTATTTCGGTTTCGATATGCTTCAAATTACACAATCCCATCGCTGCCTGAAACTCATTCATCTTTGCATTACCGCCAACCGATACTACAAGTTCTTCCGAACGTATGCCAAAATTCTTCAGGTTATATAATTTCTCATACTGTTCTTTCTGGTGACAGCATACCGCCCCGCCTTCGATCGTATTGAATACTTTTGTTGCATGGAAACTTAGTATGGACATATCACCAAATCTCGCCACACTTTCCCCTTTAAATTTTTCTCCAAAGGCATGTGCTGCATCATATATGACCTTTAGATCATATTTATATGCGATCTTCTGTATTTCTTCTATATTACAGATATTTCCATATACATGTACCGGAATGATAGCTACCGTCCTATCAGTGATCAACTCTTCGATCCTTTCATAGTCAATCGTATAGTCATCCCGTACATCACAAAATACAGGCTTAAGTTTATTCCGGATGATTGCATGCGTAGTGGAAATGAATGTGAAGGGAGTGGTGATCACTTCCCCTCCTTCCGGAAACTTCATAGATTGAATTGCCAGTTCCAAAGCCATATGTCCATTCACCATAAGGGAGATCGCCGGTACATCCAGAAATCTCTCCAGCTGCAGTTCCAACTCCTTATGGTATTGTCCCATATTAGTCAACCAATGATTTTCCCATAATGGTTTTATCATCTCCACATATTCATCGAAAGGCGGCATGGAACTTTGCGTTACAAGAATTCTGTCTGTCATATGTTTATCCATTTTCTCCATATCATTCTTAATTATTTCATACAAACACAATAAATGCTTGAGCACAATTCCGGATATTGTTGTCCCAGAGAATAGCAGCCATCAAGATATTCTCTTGAAATAATATCGGTTTCCAACAATCTGTCCCACTGAAAATTTGCCAATGCCTTAAAGAAAATTCCCGACTTATGAATTACCCGCAATCCTGCCTTCTTTATATCAGTTTCTAAAGTATCCAAACTATATGTTATCCTGTGTCCATGAATTCTTTCTGCCTCAGTTACCGAGTAATTAGATTCGATCAGACCCATTTTTACAGCAATCTGACGAGACGGTGCATTGGCATTAGGACATGCCACAAACAATACGCCTTCCTCTGCCAGCCATTCTTCTCTTATCTTCTCCAATAGTCCAATTCTGTCATCAAGATGCTCCAATACATGTGTTAAAAAAATATTATTAAATTTCTTTTCTAAAACAGCATTCTCAAACAGCGATTCTACAAAATGAATATGTTCTTTCGCTTTTAACCGCTCCTTTGCAATGCAGATTGCCTCTCCAGACGCTTCCACACAGATGATCTCATCAAACAGATCCGCAATTCTCTCCGTAAAAGCACCCTGAAAACATCCCAATTCCAAAGCCGAACCTTTTTTCATAAATGCAGAAAAAGATTTCAGCATATACGGATGCATGACATCAAAATCAAAATTATATGCATACTTTCTTTCCTGATTATCTTTGCTTTCCTTATTATAATCTCTACCCATTTAATTTTTCTCCATAACTGCCAGGCCAAAGCCATTTTTGCCAAATGAATTACCGTTATAAAGCATATACAATTTCTGATCCATTTCAAATACATGCGGATAACACTGCATCTCGCTGTCCCAATCGCGAGACGGTATCATAAAATCAATATACTCATCATTTCTGTTCCAATGTGTCATGTCTTCCGACCAGGCATAGCCCAGCCGATAAGCATTCCTGGAATTTTTGCGAAAATCATAAGAATTTCTGTAACAGAAAAACATATGGTACTTTTCCTGATAAAACAGAACACATGGCAGCGCCTGCGATTCCTCCGCTAATTTATCCGGTATGATACAGACATGATCTCTTGACCATTCTATTCCATCCTGCGAAACAGCATGTCCTATCTTATAGATCCGGTCCGGCTCCTGTCCTTGTTCGTATACCTTCCAATCCTGTCCGAAAATATACCACATATGAAATTGGTCCTGAAATCTTCTGACGTAACCGTCTACCACTAAAAACGGTTCCTCCAAAGAACTTGTCAGCACCGGCCCTTCTCCAAGCCGCTCAAAAGTTTCCCCTTTGCCGTCTCGAGAGACCGCTAACCCAATTCCGGTTTCTATCGATACAGACGTTCTTCGGGACCATCCACTTGTATAGGCCCAGATCTCATCTCCGTTTCTCATGGGTGAAAATGGAAAGATACCATGTTCATCAAAACAGCCGAGTCTTCCTTCAGGCAAAATCTGTTTTGCCACTCCTAAAGCTTTCTGGAAATCTTTTGTAAAATCTACATAGCATACATAACTGATCAATTTAAGACCGTCTCTCTTACAAGCCGAAAAATAGACTCTTACAAAATCCTCAAATACAATTACCTGTGGAGACTTCGCATATTCCATTCCGTATTGCTGTGGTGAGAAGATCAGTCCACACCTCTTCCATCTCACGATAATTCTCCTTTCAGCTTAGCCAGGCCAAATCCACATTTCCCGACTTCATTTCCCAGATAAAGCATGTAAGTTTCCGTACCGCATTGAAATACATGCGGATAAGCTACCATTTCACTGTCCCAATCGTCTTTACGGTCCGATACTTCAATCCCGGCCTTTTGATCATCCCGTTCCCAATGCATCAGGTCAATAGATGACGCATAGCCAATCCGATAACTGTTCTGCGTGCCCCTGCGAAAATCAGTATGACCTCTATAACAGAAAAACATATGGTATTTGCCATTCGCAAAAGTGACATCACCGCAAGCTTGTGACTCCATCTCACCCAGCTTATCTTCTATGATATCCTGATTACATTTTTTCCAGTGAATACCGTCTTCTGACACCGCCATCCGAAGCTTATAACAAATCTCTGGCCGCTGTTCCTCCTTCGTCCACTGTCTTCCGGCAGAATAGAACATGTACCATTTCCCGTGGTAGATCCTGACCTTGGGCGAACAGATCATAAATGGTTCATAGAGAGAACTCGTCAACACCGGTCCACGTCCGATTTTTGTAAATGTTTCGCCCCCGTCTGTGCTTATGGCACATCCGATCGATGTATTAAAGGGTACAGATTCACAACGGGTAACGCCACCATAGTAACCGTAAATTTTCCCTTCATGACAGACCGCGGAAAAAGGATATGTTCCAAATTCATCAAATTCTCCCAGACCGCCTAACTCTAAAACAGGATGTTCACTGACTCTGACTATCTCCATAGGATTTTCGCAGGATACATCCAGAAAAGAAACTCTGCTGACAGTTCTTCCATCTTCATCAGGCTTTTCCCTGCAGCAAAAATACACACGAATAAAATCGGGAAATACTATGGTATTTTCTCCCTGTGCAAAATTCCAACGCCAAAAAGGTCTATCTTCACACAACTCCGGATTAAATATCAACCCTTTCTTTTCCCAGTAAAACATTTCACACCTCTCTTTCCATAATGACAGAAGCATCAGATGCCTCATTGACGATTGTAAAACCATGCCTTTTATAGAAACTGACAGCACTATCATTTATGACATCCACCTCCAGTCGAAGGTTTATCATCCGCTTTGCACGGCATTCATTTATGATAAATTGAAGTGCTCGTCCTCCATTCCCTTTCTTCTGGTATTTCACATCAACAGCTATGATCGCTAAATAAGCACTCCGGTTGATCATATCATTCGCATAAAAAGAAACAAAACCAATCTCCGCGCCATTTTCAAGCATCACATAATTTTCTGCATACTGAAATAATTTTTTAGCATACAATTCCAGACTCTCCACTCTGTCTGTCAGTTTCCTTGTAGCGCTATCATTATATCGTTCTAAAGCATCACGTATATCCTCAGCTTTCTTCAGTTGTTTCATTCTCATATCCGTTTTCCTCTATCAGGTCATATTCCTGAAGCATCTGCTTAATACGCTCTCTGGAATTAAACATCATTACATCAATAATAGACAAAGCAGGAATAAACTCGTTTTTGTACTGAGGATATTCGCGTAGCCAGGATTTTAAAAACAAAAGCTCCATTTTTTCCTTTTGAAATGCAGCGGTCTGGTACAATTTCATTCCGCCAATGGCATTAATGTATCTGTCACATTGTCTTTCCCTGCAGATGGCAATCACTTTATCCTGTCCTCGTAACGCTTCATCATACGACAATTGAGAAGAGATAAGAATCGGCGTCGTAATATCAAGATAACGGCACACTTCTTTGACAGAATGATAAATATATGTAAATAAGTTATTCTCCTCAAAGCAGATAATACTTTGCAGCCATTCCGAAACTTCTGCATAGTAAGGAGCTTTATGATAAGCTGTTCTTATCTGCCTTACAAGCTTATTTCTATCAAAAGCCTCTGACAGAAAGCGCTCGCCTATATTCAAAAAATCAGATGCTTTCTTTAACGGGAGTGTAATATATTGTTCCCTTTCTCCTTGCAGTATTCGGTTTCGATTGATCCAGCCTTTTTTCGTATACTGAATATTGTCATAGATCACAAATTCATCTACGGCATTGATTAATTGAAAATATCCAATATATGGCATAAAATACGCCTGCATGATTCCCAAACTCTTCAAACTGTCTTAATCCCCCTTACCCCTTTAACATTGGTAGCAAATAATATTACTGACTCACTAAAAAATATTCTGCCAGACCTTTATGCACCATATCATTTGCAAAATCTTTTCTCGTATAATGATACTCCTTTTCCATACACTCCTGTACATCATCGTAAATCTCCTGGAAGTAACTCATTGCGCTGTTTTGTACAAAGGAATTTTTATGATTTAACATTAAAAAGTATTTCTCACACTGTATTTCCTCTTTCGTTTGAGCATTCGGATTACGCATAACAGACGCAAATGCTCCCTTAAAAAATGCTGCATCCATATTTCGGATCACACCTAACCATCCGCCTCCCTCTTCGATTCTATAACGATACCGATTTGCATTCGTAACGGCACTCATATTTTCACCTTGGCCATTAAGATGCCGACGCATCCTGACCAGTACTTTAGGAATGATATAAATAGATGTCTCCTGCACCATATCAATCCATGTAAAGAAATCCGGCAGCTGCCGTATCGCCTTCCGTTTCATCCTTACATCTAACTCGCGCCTGATGAGGGAAGACGGATTGCAAAGAGCATTTCCCCAATTCCAAAAATAGTACATCCATTCCTGGCTGCTTCTATTTGCCTTTTTGAATATATTGTTCTCTATCTCTTCCAAACGTTCGTTGGTATAAAGGCACCATGTCAGACAGGCGCCGCATTCTGCATGACTCTCCAGATAAGCAACCTGTAAAGCCAGTTTATCCTTATCCCACACATCATCCGAATGCATCAGTGCAATATATTTCCCTCTCGCAAACTGCTTCAAATGATAACAGATCTCTCCCCCCGTGTTCTCTGTCAAATATATTTCTTTCGTAAAATAAGAAGAATATTTTCTCATAATTGCTGCTGTGTTATCGGTCGATGCATCATCTGATACAATAATTTCAATATTCTTATAAGACTGGTGTATCACACTTTCAATTGCTTCGGCTACAAACTGCTCATGATTATAACAGGGTAGTATAACACTGACCAACGGTCCCTTTTCACACAATTCCTCGTTAATTAGAATCTCTTCTGACATTTTTAATGGTACTTCTGATGATTTCACCAGCAGATACAATACACTAGTATCACTCAGACCGCCTTGACGGAAGACTTCATCGCCAAAATACTCCTTATCTAAGGAATGTACATAAAACTGCTCCCCTAACCTCTGAAGCAAACCGCTCTTATTATACATTCTGCAATGATCACCCTGTCCGAATCGTCTCCAGTTTTCTAATTCCGGCAATCCCCATTCCTCATCAATAGCAGACGCATTCAGATTAATCGGAACTAAAAAGATAATTTTACCTTCAGGCTTTAAAATTCGATTTAACTCTTGCAATGCTTTCCTGTCGTCCTGCACATGCTCCAAAACATGAGAACAAATAATTACATCATAAGTCTCATCGGAAACCATCTCCATATTCATAATATCAGACCGAAAAGAAACATTTTCCATATAAAGATCTGTTGTTTCATACTTAATATGAGGGCAATATGATGTGATCCATCTGCTTATGCTGTCTGCAGGAGCAATCTGTAAAACTCTGGTTCCTTCGGCAGCCTTTTCTAAGCCTTCTTTTTTTAAAAAGGAAATGATAAGTCTGTCCCTGTCGCTTGCACCACATTTAGGGCAGCTGTATTCCTCAATGCTTAGAGTCTCGCCTTTTACAGCTGCCATATGATATCTTTCCTGCATTTCACCATAATAATCAGGTAACGGATTGTAAATGACAACATTATCACAACAAGGGCACTTTTTGAGCCGAAATAGATAATTATGCTGTAAATCTTCCATACATTCTACAAATAATTCTAAAGAAGAAACCATCTGTTCTTTATTTGTGTTCAAAAAACTCTGATCACCACACTGTTCGCAGAATTTACTGAACGCAACAAAAAAATCCTTATACTGCTTATAGACAGCGGCAGGAATACAATTTTCCAACATTGCTATCATTTTACCAAGATCAGCTATTTGGGATGTTAAGTTTTTCACTTCCATCCGCTTGTTTTCAAACAGCCTTAACATATCTCTTGCCAATCCCTTTTCCTGCTCCAATAACTCTGAAACTTCTTTATACATACTGTCCTGCCTCCATCTATTTCCTAATGCATTACACCAAATTCTCTTATATGTTAACAGCAAAGAAAAGAAGCCATTGCTCTATAGATAATCTCTTGCCTATAGAGCAACAGGCTTATTATTAATCCCCGGTATTCTCTAATTTAACACTCTCATTACTTTATAGATAATGCACTCACTTCTTATTATCATAAAACTGCGGCGATACATAATTCAGATTGTTCATATTGTTATAGTAATTCCTGGCCACCTTATTCTTGGAAGCACCTGAGCCGATGGAAGTTCTCTTCTTGCTAAACTGGCTCTCGGCCAGAACCTTATTGCGCATATTACCTGCATTCAGTGTTACGATCTTGTCTGTGATCTGCTGAATCAGCTCCTTCATACGCATGATCTCTGTGCGGTAGCGGTTCTTATCCTGCAGCAATTCCTCCCTTACCCGGTCATAGACCGCCTCGAATCCCTGATCGAGCCGATCCAGTTCTTCCAGATAAACGCCCTGTGTATTGATCGCCTCATCGAAGGCATCCATGTCCAACTCTTCCTCTTTCAGGATTCCTTCCTGCACACTGTTCTGCCGGATCATCTTGTCAAGCAGCTGCGTCTTCTTCTCCAGACTCTGTAATAATATCTGTGCACCACTCTGATTCATAGCCATACCCCTCTATGCCTTGTTACATTTCTTCATAACTTCTTTCCAGGTATCCCGGAGACTGCGCAGATGTCCGTTCACCTCCACCAGGATTTCCTTCTCTTTCTTGATATTGGCTTCAAACAGCCTGCGGAGCACATAGACATAGATTCTGTCAAAATCCTCTGCCACTTCATATTTGCGGTCCAGCGTATTGCGGAACTCTTCGATAATACGCTGCGTCTTCATAATATTGGTATGTGCTTTCTCCATATCCTTATTCTCAATTGCCATAATAGCGATGTTACAGAACTTGATCGCACCCTCATAAAGCATCAAAGTTACTTCCGCCGGTGTTGCTGTCAATACTTTATTTCTCTGATACTGTTCGTAGGGATTCTGCATTGGCATAAGTTTGTTCCTCCTTGATCGTACTTATACACTCCTAAGTGTATTATAAAAGTCTTCTATTTTATAATACAGTTGACCGTAGCGCCTGTCAAGCAGCACACCGCAGTGCGATAGAACTAAATTTAATTATCAAAAAGGGCAATGCACTATGTGCACTGCCCTCGCTTAAGATCATCAACCACCAAACATACCTGATACAGCATTGTTCTTAGACTGCAGCTTCGCCATAGCGGTTTCCATCGCTGAAAACTTCTTATACCAGTTATCGATCAGGTTATTCAGTTTCGTCTCCTCTTTCTTGATCTTATCCTTATAGTCATCATATTCCTTCTGCATCGTCTTATCATTATAGACGGTGAATGCACTGCTCGTATCCTTGATGCTCTTCATCTTGTCTGTCAGCTTGTCATAAAGATTCTTGGACAGGCCGGCAAAGAACTTCTGAACCGTCTCCGGATCGGATGCGATCATTGCACGCAGCGTATCATCCTCGTTCGCCACGGTGGAATCGTCCTTATCACCGTTGATATGATAAGCGCCCTTCTCATTATCGGCCGCATTGAAGAATCCAAGCGTATTGATACCGAAGTCAGACAGATACATCTTCTTGCCGTTAACCGTCGCGCCCTGCATCATCACTGTCTTCATCGCGTCTGTTACATCACGCAGGGTACCGTCTCTGCGCAACAGGGAATCCTTGATCTTCTTCTCCCACTCCTCGATCTCGGAATCGGCCAGTCCGCTTTTCTCTTCGGAAAGAAGCGGCTCATAACCCTTCGCGGAATCCGCATTGTACAGAGCGTCCATCTCATTGATCAGCTTGTTGTACTCGGTGAAGAAGTTCTTGATCATATTGTAGATACCCTCGGTATCTTCCCCGGTCGTCAGGGTAATGGTCTCACTGGTCTCCTGCTGTGCGGTGATGGTCAGTCCGTTGATCTCGAACGTATTGGTGTCATTGGTGTACTTCACGTCATTCAGATAAATCTCTGCATCCTGTCCCTCGATCTTAGTTGCCAATCCGGAAGCCAGCTTTTCCTTCTCTGCAGCAGTCAGATTATCATAAGCCTGCGCATCCTGCATATACGCATTAGCGGCATCAATCTTATCCTTAAAGTAAGCCGTCACTTCATCCCGCATCTTCTGGGTAGCCTGCAGCTTCTTATCTGCATCAAGAACCGGATCCCCGTTACCGTCTACCTCATAATAAGTACGGTTATCCGCGATGGTCGTATTGTTCTTATCGATGGTTGTCTGGAGATTCTCCACAGCTGCCATATAGCTGTACTGGCCGCTCTTCTTGTTGAATTCGGCCGTTTTCGTGGATATGATCTCGCTCGTATTCACGACCTTCTTCTCCGCATCGGCTATCTGATCCGCTGTCGCCGTACCGGATTTCTTAAGATCCTCCAGTTCCTTCTGTGCTTCCTCCAGGGCTTTCTTAGCATCCTCTATTTCCTGATGGAGTCCGCCTTTCCTGACTTTGATCATCACCGGATCGCCATTATCGTCAACTACAGGCTGACCGTTCTCATCCTTCTTCTGCTCTTCCACTTCCGGACCATATAACTGATCATACAGGTCTTTCGCCGACACATCTTCCGGATATTTGTCGTTTTCATCGTTGCTCTTCCTCAGTGCGTCCAGACGCTTCTGCAGCTCCTCGTTTGCCGCCAGAAGAGAATCCGTGCTGGCCTTCTTCTCTGCGATCCGCTTGGCAACCTCATCTGCCTCTGCTTCCGCGCGTGCCGTTGCATCGTTCCCGTACTTCTGCCAGGTTGCATATTCCTGATATTCCTTACTGTTCGGATCATAGGGCCCAACCATTCCCAATGTCTTAAGCAGCTCTCTGCCGCCGGCGTCATTGCCGGTGATCGTGAAGTCCGCATCAAATCCAGAATTCTTGGAACTTAAGTAGAATCTCTGGTTCTTGGCATCGAAGCTTGCAGTCAGCCCGGCTGCTTCGAACTTCTTCACCACTTCGGAAATCTTCATATCTCCGTTAACCGTGATATCCGTCACCTTATTGCCCACTTTTACACGGAACTTACCTTCCTTAGACGTACCGTCAGCTTCTACAAAACCAAGCTCCGCCAGCGTGGTATTCGCCGTGCACTTAGTTCCATCCGCCTTCTTGATCTCGCCGCTGGTAAGATATCCCTGCTTCGCCAGCTGCTTGATCTGCATTGTCTGTACGCTGTTGGGCGCATCTGCCGATGTCACTACGCTTACCGCGTTCGTATTGGATACTTTCGTCGACTTCTTCATGTAAGAGCCTTCGAAACGCATATTACCCAACACGTTGGTATAAAAACTGAAAATCTTAGTATTCAGGGCCTTCCATGCATCCTGCTTCCAGCTCAGCTTCGTCTGCGCCTTTACGAGTTTGTTCTTCTTCACACTCTGCGCAGAAGCAAGCTCACTGATGATACTCTCCGTATCCAAACCGGAATACATACCCGTAATCCTGATAGCCATTTCTGTTCCCTCCTAAAATGTTGTCTGATCCCTATGCCGTATGACGCACTAGCGCTTCTCGTCTACAAGGATACCCGCCACTTCCCAGATACTGGCGATCATATCGAGCGTCTTCTCCGGGGGAAATTCTTTGATGATCTCCTTCGTATCCTTATCCAGTATCTTGATCATGATCCTGTTCGTCTTCTCATGAACACCGAATACAGCCTCCTCATTACGACTGCTGATCTTCCTGTTCATCTCTGCGATCATCTTCTTCAGATGCTCCGGTGTCTCGGGCGTCTGCAGATCTGTCTTCTCCTGTTGCTGCTGACTGCCGTTACCCTCGCTGCCGGCTTTCTCTTCTTCCGGCTGTATCTTGGTAATGGATGCTGTCGTTGCATCAACATTTACTGTCTGTCCGTCCTCTGGAACTTCCGTGTTCACTGGTGTAGCTGTCTGTGGTCTGACAGCCGCCTGTGCCTGATATGTCATGGCACTGCTTAATGGTTCGATTGCCATTGCCGATCACCTCCATGTGATATAGTATATTGTATAGAATCGTCTTATTGATAACGTCCGCCCTTTTCCTCCTGATCGAAACGCACGCACAGTCCATGTACAAGTGATCGCACCCGGTTCATCGCGCAAGATTTCTCTTCCGGGCACAGAAGTAGAAGGTTACCACGTAATCTTTGATATATATATCGGAAAGAAGCGTGATTAATTTAGAGTGATAAAGTTAAAACAGTAATTATGTTCCATAGGCTGAAAAACGTAAAAGGTGCATCTTAAAATCTGATAGTGTCTGCAAAAAAAGAGTACCGTAAGATCATTGCCGCAGCAATCATTTTACAGTACTCTCTCATGGTTCATGATCCTATTGTTGAACTTGCAACGGCACCTCAGTCCCTGCCGAAAATGCGCTTAGTACACCATAGCCGCCTCTTCCCCGTTCAGCACGCGCAGTCCGCCCTGCACCAACGCTAACAGCTCATCCTCGCCCGGATATACGGTCATCGGTGCGATCCAGCCGGCCTGGCTTTTCAGTCCGTCCACGACTGCCTTATCGTAAGCGATGCCGCCGGTAACGACGATCTGGTCCACCTTGCCTTCCAGAACACATGCCATGGATCCGATATCTTTCGCCACCTGTCTGATGAACGCCGCGCGCACTTCTTCCGCCTTCGCGTCACCCTCATCCACCATCTTGTCTACATCGCGCATATCATTGGTACCGCAGTAAGCATTGAAACCGCCGCCGCCCACGATCTTCTTATAGACTTCCTTCTCGGTATACTGGCCGGAGAAGCACATCCTGATCAGCGCACCACTGGGCACCGCGCCCGCTCTTTCCGGTGAAAAAGCGCCGTCGCCGTCCAGCGCGTTAAAGACATCCACCACCTTGCCCTGCCTGTGAGCACCCACGGAAACACCGCCGCCCATATGTACGACAACCAGATTCAATGCATTGTAATCCTTGCCGGACTCCTTGGCAAAACGCTTCGCCACCGCCTTCTGGTTCAGCGCGTGGAACACGCTGGTCCTGGGAAGCTCCGGCACGCCGGAATATCTGGAGATGGGCTCTAATTCGTCGACGACCACGGGATCTACGATATAGGACGGCGCACCGATGGAATCCCCGATCTCTCTCGCCAGGATACCGCCCAGATTGGAGGCGTGCTGTCCCTGCTTACCGATCTTTAAGTCTTCCAGAAGCTCGTCGCTGACCGCGTAAGTGCCGCCCGGGATCGGCTTCAACATACCGCCGCGGCCCACTACCATATTCAGGGAGTTGATATCGAAGTCCTTCTCTTTTAGAAGATTTACGATAATATCCTTGCGGAAGTCCTTCTGGTCCACGATAGACGCGTACTGTGCGATCTCTTCCGTGGAATGCCGCAAGGTCTCTTCAAACAAAAGGGTCTCATCCTCAAACACACCGATCTTCGTGGACGTGGAACCCGGATTAATGATCAAACTTTTTACTGACATGCTGTTATACCTCCTACTGTGTCATACAGTCTGCTGTTTTATTGTTCTGGTCTCTTTGACTAATTCATCTTAGATAATGCTTCTGCCATGACCGCACCCAGTGCCAGGGAATTTACCTTCGTCTCGAAATCGTCGGAGCGGGACGTCAGAATGACCGGAGCCTTCGTTCCCGTCAGGATATTGCCGTTCTTCACCTTCGCCGTATGTACCAGGCACTTGTACACCAGATTGCCTGCGTGGATATCCGGGAAAAGAAGTACGTCTGCGTCGCCCACGATCTTCCTGCCCTCGGCGCCCTTATGCTTCGCTGCTTCCGGATCGATCGCCAGATCCAGGGAAAGCGGTCCGTCCACAACGCACCCTGTCAGTTTGCCTTCCTCGCACATCTTCGTCAGTTCGTCCGCCTCTACCGTCACCGGCATCTTCGGATTGACGACTTCCACTGCTGCCAAAGGCGCTACCTTGGGATTCGGAATCCCGCACGCATGGCAGACATCCACCGTATTCTCGATGATATGTACCTTATCTTCCAGAGTCGGATAGGTCATGAACGCCACATCTGACAGGAAAAGAAGATGATCGATGCCCTCCACCTCGAACACGCACACATGGGACAATGCCTTGCCGGTCCGCAGTCCCACTTCTTTATCCAACACGCTCTTTAAGAAAGATTTGGTGTCGATCAGGCCTTTCATATACATGTCAGCCTTGCCCTGGTGTACCAGCTCCACCGCCTTGAGCGCCGCCGTATAGTCGTCCTTCTCGTCGATGATCTCGAAGCCGCTGATATCCACGTTGTCCGCCGCCGCAACTTCCCTGATCTTATCCGCGTCGCCCACCAGAACAGCCTCGGCAATGTTTCTCTCCTTCGCTGCTGCAACCGCCTCCAGCACGGCGCTGTCCTGTGCAACCGCTACCGCCACCTTCTTGACGCTGCACTCGGAAACTTTCGATAACAAATCCTCAAAACTCTTACTCATTTTCCCTTCCACTCCTTTGTTTTATCATCGTACTGTCTGCCTGAAAGTAAATTTGCTTCGCAAATTAACTTTACGAGATCTGCTTCGCAGCCTCGCAAAATCCGGAATAACTTCTATAGGCAGTTCCATCGTTAAAATAATAACACTATCGGCCTGAAAAATCAAATTATATACGTATTTTCTACCCAGATTTCCACATGGAAAAGGCAGCTTCCCCGATAAAAGAAAAGCCGCCTTCCGCTCCGGTACTAATGATGGAACAGCCTGATCCCCGTAAAGCACATGGTCATCCCGTACTTATCGCAGGCCGCGATCACATTGTCGTCCCGCACGGAACCGCCCGGCTGCGCCACGTATTTCACACCGCTTCTGTGGGCGCGCTCGATATTGTCGCCAAAGGGGAAGAATGCATCGGATCCCAGCGCCACGTCACGCATCTGGTCCAGCCATGCCCGCTTCTCCTGCGCCGTGAAGACTTCCGGCTTCACCTTGAAGATCTTCTGCCAGGCCCCCTCTGCCAGCACATCCATATAGTCCTCACCGATATACAAGTCGATGGAATTGTCTCTGTCGGCGCGTCCGATCCCGTCTGCAAACTGTAAGCCCAGCACCTGCGGGGACTGCCGTAAGAACCAGTTGTCCGCCTTGGAACCGGCTAACCTGGTACAGTGGATACGGGACTGCTGCCCGGCGCCGATCCCGATCGCCTGTCCGCCTTTTACATAACATACCGAGTTGGACTGCGTATATTTGAGGGTGATCATGGCGATGGCCAGATCGATCTTCGCTGCTTCCGGCAGTTCCTTCGACGCTGTCACGATATTGCCAAAAAAGTCATCGTCAATCTTCAGTTCGTTCCTGCCCTGCTCGAAGCTGACGCCGTATACCTGCTTCACTTCTGTCGGTGCGGGCACATAGTCCTCGTCGATCTCGATGACATTATATGCACCCTTTTTCTTCCCCTTCAGGATCTGAAGCGCCTCCGGCTCATACCCCGGCGCGATCACGCCGTCCGAAACCTCCCGCTTGATAATCCTGGCGGTCGCTGCGTCACACACATCCGACAGGGCGATAAAGTCGCCGAAGGAACTCATTCTGTCCGCACCTCTGGCTCTCGCATAGGCATTTGCAAGCGGCGTAAACTCCATCTCCAGATCGTCCACCCAGTAAATCTTCTTCTCCACATCGCTAAGCGGCAGCCCCACCGCCGCCCCCGCAGGAGACACATGCTTGAAAGAAGTCGCCGCCGGAAGGCCGGTCGCCTTCTTCAATTCCTTCACTAACTGCCACCCGTTAAAAGCGTCCAGGAAATTAATATAACCCGGTCTGCCGTTTAACACCCTGATCGGCAGATCGCTTCCGTCCGCCATATAGATACGGGACGGCTTCTGGTTGGGGTTACAGCCATATTTCAGTTCTAATTCATTCATGCATTCTATCCCTTTCTTCATCGTGGATCATCCTGTTATTGATTCTTATTCAGGATCCGCGTCTCGTATTTTCTGCTCTCGATCTCGATAAATCTGACAAACAAAGACACCTTGTTCTCCTCGTTCAGATTCTCCCAGATCATCTGCGTAAAGCTGTCGATGTCGCCCTCGATCTCCACTAACGCCGGCTCTCCCTCGAAACTCGGCAGCGGATTTCCGTCGCCCATATAAGTATGGATAAACCGTCCTTCTCCGTTCAGCGGATTCTCATAGGCAAAGGTAAACCGGTTACAGCAGGCCGGATCGCCGTTGTTGCTCTTTAAGATCGACATGGCGTAATTGTACCCGCCCTGTTCCAGATGCATAATGCCGGAGATGCGCGGCGTATAGTTAGGGCCGTCCGGCTCGAACTCTCTCGTGCGCAGCGCCTGCTCGAAGGTCTGCTGTTTGTCCATCAGCTCATAGATGGTGTCCGTCTGATCACCGTTGGTAACGATCGTCTTATTGCCCAGCACACGCACCGGCGCATAGATGATCAGGCTGGGATCTTCCAGTTTCGACGGATCGAAAGCCTGCGTCCTGATCCCCTCGCCGTCCTCCACGAAGATCCGGTTCCTGCTGTTAGAGCTTCTGCCCATGATAAAATAAGCCGTCACCGCGTATTTCCCGTCCGCCGACTTTCCGATCACGATCCCCCGTCCCGGATAAGCGTTTCCGGAAAGCTCCTGTGCCAAAGATTTCTTTTCCATATAATAAATAACCTTGCCTTCCCTGTAATTGGTCTGTTCGTTACTTTATCTTATCGTAAATCTGATAGTAAACGAAATTTTTAATGTCGTTCACTATGTCATTCACTATATTATTCGTCTACACTGTAGTTCGGCGCTTCCTTCGTGATATGGATATCATGCGGATGGCTCTCCTTTAAGGACGCTGCCGAAATCTTCACGAACCTGCCGTTCTGCTTCAGTTCTTCTATGGAAGACGCTCCGCAGTAACCCATGCCGGAACGGATGCCGCCCATTAACTGGAACACCGTGTCTTCCACGCTTCCCTTGTAAGCCACACGCCCTTCCACGCCTTCCGGCACCAGCTTCTTGGCATCGGACTGGAAGTAGCGGTCCTTACTGCCGTTCTCCATAGCCGCGATGGAACCCATGCCGCGGTAAACCTTATATTTTCTTCCCTGATAGAGTTCGAATGTGCCCGGGCTCTCATCACATCCCGCGAAAATACTGCCCATCATGCACACATTGCCGCCCGCCGCGATCGCTTTGGTCATATCGCCGGAATACTTGATGCCGCCGTCGGCGATAATCGGAATCCCGTACTCTTTCGCAACCGCATAAGAATCCATAATGGCCGTGATCTGCGGTACGCCGATACCCGCTACCACACGCGTGGTGCAGATGGAACCCGGCCCGATACCGACCTTGACCGCATCCGCGCCCGCTTCGATCAACGCTCTGGTACCCTCACCGGTAGCCACGTTACCCGCGATCACCTGCACCTCGGGATATTTCTCCTTGATCATCTTCAGGCAGCGCAGCACATTCTCGGAATGTCCGTGCGCGCTGTCCAACACGATCACATCCACCTTGGCGTCCATAAGCGCTCCTACCCGGTCCAGCACATTGGCCGTAATGCCCACGCCGGCGCCGCACAGCAGTCTTCCCTGGCTGTCCTTGGCTGACAGAGGATATTTGATCGTCTTCTCAATATCCTTGATCGTGATCAGACCCGCCAGATTATAATCGTCGTCTACGATCGGCAGCTTCTCCTTCCTTGCCTTTGCCAGGATCTGCTTCGCCTCATCCAGCGTGATGCCGGCTTTCGCCGTGATCAGACCTTCCGAGGTCATGGATTCTTTAATTTTCTTAGTGAAATCTGTCTCGAATTTTAAGTCACGATTGGTGATGATACCGACTAATCTCCTGCCTTCCGTGATCGGAACGCCGGAAATCCTGAATTTGGCCATCAAAGCATCCGCGTCGGCCAATGTATGATCCGGAGTCAGCGAAAAAGGATCCGTGATGACACCGTTTTCTGAACGTTTAACTTTATCGACTTCCTCTGCCTGCGCTTCTATTGACATATTCTTGTGGATAATACCGATGCCTCCCTGCCTGGCCATGGCGATCGCCATCCTGTGCTCGGTCACCGTGTCCATCCCCGCACTCATCATGGGGATGTTCAGTTTGATCTTCTTCGTAAGCCATGTTGTCAAGTCCACCTGATTCGGAATCACCTGGGAATAAGCCGGCACTAACAGTACGTCGTCAAAAGTGATCCCTTCGCCAATAATCTGACCCATCTTCTCTCCTCCTGTGTTGTGAAATTTAAGCAGTATCGATAGTTACTTTTATAGTAAACGACATTAGAAACAGAAATTTGTTATGTCGTTTACTAATATGTAAAGAATACTGCCAGTTAAACTAACTGACAGTATTTCTTTTCCATGATCCCATGCATACTTATTAATCTGTAAAAACCTTGCGCGGCGCGATGCTCTGGATGGCCTTCACCATCTCCGCATTCGGCTCGAAAATAACCTTCACATCTCCTTCACACACCATCATGTATCTCTTCTCCGGCTGCGCGGCAACACCGGAACTGTAATCCAGTGTCTTACTATTGCGATTCCTGTAGGAATCCAGCCTGTGGGAGTTCAGCGGCGCAAGCACCTCCATCTTATCCACCGAGAAGGTATTGGCTTTCTTCCGGCGGCTCTTCGCCATCACCTTATCCACACTGATCTCTCTGTCCAGATACAGGTATTCATACTCAATATTCGCATTCATGGTGGCAAAATACGCGCCCACGCCCGTGATGATCGCCACCACCAGACCGGGAAGGAACACGCCGCCTATCATAAGGAACACCACCGTCAGCATGATCAGCAGTATTTTCAAAAAAGACAGGATCACCGAAGGTTTCCTGGCCACCAGACATTCCACATATGTTTCACTCATTTATGATACCTCCTGTATTCGACCTGCTTCCGGATTCTAATGATCTACGCAACATCCCGGATGTAC
The DNA here is from genome assembly GCA_947564645.1 of uncultured Lachnospiraceae bacterium. GTDB lineage: Bacteria > Bacillota > Clostridia > Lachnospirales > Lachnospiraceae > UBA3282. The sequence goes on along the minus strand of CANOCU010000071.1, from coordinate 622 downwards.
AAAGGACGCCGTCTTCCGTCGGCAGACCATATCCGGAACACTTTTGTCGAAAAATATATTCCTATCATATAACAAACCGGACAAAGTTTCAAGCAACAGGTTATTTTTTCGACCGAAAAGTAAAGTATATAGAAGCATACCACGACGGCGGTTAAAATTCAACCTAAATTTACGTATGCTTCAAATAAGACCTACACACACAAGTCTTATTGTCTCCATGATCATCATCGTACCAGAGAATGTTAAAAACCCTGCCGGACATATAACCGTAGAGTCTGTGACTTCCCGTCACCCTCAGCGAAATCAAAGATTCCGCTTCAATAAATCTATCTGCTAATCTGACCTGCGCCGTCCTGTTCAAAGCTTCCACATTGATCGCATGATTCTGTTTCTTGTCCCTGACCAATATCTCGTTCCAGGTCTGACTCTCCAGGGCTTTCAATCTGGGAAGTATCTCATACCATATCAGATCACCAATGTGCTCCCGTGTGAATGACCACATCTCCTGATCTGCATTCGCAAAAGTCCACACAGGACTTTGTGAATAGTATTGCTCAGGATCTCCACCCTGAGCAATACTTTTTCCTTTGGGAACTTCTTTTTGCCTGATCTGCTTATCTTT
>CANOCU010000070.1 GCA_947564645.1 uncultured Lachnospiraceae bacterium | reverse complement strand
CTACGGGTATGAACCGTATGCTCTAGCCAGCTGAGCTATCTCGCCATATTCAGTTCCAATGGGGCCTATAGGGCTCGAACCTATGACCCTCTGCTTGTAAGGCAGATGCTCTCCCAGCTGAGCTAAGACCCCATATGGACGGGTCACTTCCGCAACCCGCTTTGCTAGTATACAATTTATTCCTACTGCTTGTCAAGTGTTTTTATGAAAAATTCTTCGGATTCTTCGGATTTTTTACCTTCTCCTCTCGAACCCCAGGTACCTCGTTCCCTGAAACGTCAGATCGCCCTCATCTCCTTCCACGATCATTCCGTATTCGGAACCGTCAATCCGAAATTCCATCCTGTCGCCGCTGGCAAATTGAAACGTGGCAAAATACCAGGTAGAGGATGTCGTATGAGATCCGTGGATGCCACAGGCATCCCCTGATACTTTCATCCTCTTAGCTACAAGCAGGGCCGGAACGGTAAGCTTCGGAGAATGATCGTTCTTATTCCGGACATTGGCCGCCCGTATAAATCCGAACAGGATCACCGCTGTACTCGCAATGACTGCTATAACGATAAAAACAAAGCTCACTGTAACAAAAGATCCAAATGCCATAACTATCTCCTGACTCTGCCTGTCGTCTTCGCGAACGTATTAAAGGATTTACTTCCGTAAATGTCCCTGACTAAGCCGCAGGCCACGCTACATCCTCTCCGGCGCTGAGAAACCAAGCAGGTCAATACAGGTCTCCAACACGTCTCTGGTTAACATAAGTAATGCTATCCAACCTGCCTTCCTCTTCCCATCCTCTTCTGTCAGAATCTTCGTCTCATGATAGAAACGATTGAAAGCGTTAGCCATATCATAGATATAGGCACAGATCCTGTGAGGCGCGATCTCCTCATAGGCTGTTTCCATCACGGCATTAAACTTCGCCAGCTCCAGCATCAGGCTCTTCTCGGAATCGTTGACCGCTTCCTCTATGACTACATCAGTCAGTTTTCCGCCCTGCTCCACATATTTACCAAGAATTGACTTGATCCGTACGATCGTATAGAGAATATACGGCCCTGTATCCCCTTCAAAGGAAGTAAAACGGTCCAGATCGAAGATATAATCCTTCGACGCCTGGTTGGACAGATCGCCGTACTTGATAGCCGCCAGCCCCACCACTTTCGCGGTCTGCTCCGCTTCTTTCTCATCGATCTCATATCCCTTCGTTCCGGCATTCTCCCGAATCTTACGGATCATCTCCTCATCGATCTCCCGAATCAGGTTTTCCAGCCGCATGACGCCGCCCTCTCTCGTCTTGAAGGGCTTTCCGTCCTTGCCGTTCATGGTGCCGAAACCGATGTGCACCAGTTCCGTATCCACATTGACCAGTCCGGTTTTCCTTGCACAGCGGAATACCTGTTCGAAGTACAGTTCCTGCCGCTTGTCTGTCAGATAGATCAGCTTGTCCGGATGGTACTGTGTCATACGATCCAGGATCGTGGCCAGATCGGTAGTGTTATAGAGAGACGCCCCATCCGATTTCAGTATCATGCAAGGAGGCACTTCCCTTGTATCCGTCTCCTCCTTCACATCCACCACAAGAGCGCCGTCACTCTCATAAGCATAGCCGCCCTTCTTCATCTCTTCCACCATCCCGGGAATGATATCATGGACATCCGACTCACCCTTCCAGAGATCAAACTCCACATTCAGGTTTACATAATTTTTCTTCAAATCCGCCACGGAAACACGGATGATATGATCCCACAAGGCTCTGTAGCCACGCACGCCGCTTTGCAGCTTATAGGTAGCCTCCATCGCATCCGCCTTGTAGGCTTCATCCTCCTTGGATTTCGCACTGGCTGTCGGATAGATCTCCTCCAGTTCTGAGATGGTAAAAGGCGCCTCCTTCGGATATTCCCCCTCATAGGCATCATCAAAATAGACCAACTCCGGACTGCGCTTCTGCAGTTCCGTAATGATCAGCCCCATCTGCAGGCCCCAGTCGCCCAGATGGATATCCCCGATCACATCATGCCCGGCATACCGGCAGATTCTCTTGATGCTCTCCCCGATCACGCCGGAACGCAGATGTCCCACGTGAAGCGGCTTCGCCACATTGGGACCGCCATAGTCAATGATGATCTTCTTCGCCTTCTTTGGCATCTGCAGGCCAAATTTCTCACTGTCACGCATCCCGCACAGATAATCCCGCACAAAAGCCTCTGAAACCTTCATATTCAAAAAGCCCGGCGCCACCGCGGATACCTCCGTAAAGACACTGCTGCCCTGCAGCTGTCCGGCCACGTCCTGGGCGATCATAAGCGGCGCCTTATGGTATTTCTTCGCGCCCGCCATGGCGCCGTTGCACTGGTACTCGCACAGATCCGGTCTGTTAGACAACGTCACCTTCCCCAACGCGGCATCATACCCCGCCGCCTCAAATGCCTTCATCATCTCTTCTGAGATCAAATCCAATATTTTCTGCATCTTCTTCCAAGCCTTTCTTAAATCTTCACACTTCTTTTCCTATTTTCCTGTATTTCTGTTTTTCCGTTTTACCCGCCGTCTGTCTGCTTTTCTCTCTGCATACCTGCTTGTCGCTCTTTCTTTCCTACTACTAAACCAGAAAAGCAGTTCCTGTGTCAATACTCTTTTTACAAAAATCAGTCCTCATAATCATAGCCCGGCTCTTTACACAGCTTCCCCCGATTTGGCTCGATCTCCTTATCCCACACCTGCTCTTTCCAGTTTTCCGGAGGAATATCATGAATTGCAATAGAGATACTGTCCTCGCTTGTCTCAAAGATTTCAGCAATATCTCTCGTTATTTTTGCTGCAAGCGCTTTCTTCTGTGCATAAGTCCGCCCGGAATAACATTTGATATCTACATGTGGCATTTTTCTCTCCTCCTCACACACTTTTTATGCGGTCTCTCTGTCACGATCCTGCTGCCAAGGCGGCGCCTTTTCCTTCCCTACGTTCCTGCTCCCTCTGCAAACGGGAGTACACGCACCCGCAGTAATCCTGCCTGTAAAGATCGTATTCCCTCGACAACTCAATAGAACGCTTATACCCATTCTTCTTCTTAAAGTCCGAAGGCAGCCAGGTAATCCCATACTCCTTCGCAAGCGCCTCCCCGATCTCATTCAGCTTCACGGCGTTTTTCAAAGGGCTGATGGTCAATGTGGTAGTAAAATAATCGTATCCGCCTGCCCGGGCGCGCTTCGCCGTCTCCCGCAGCCTGAGCGCATAGCAGGCAAAGCACCGCTCCCCGCCCTCCGGACACTGCTCCAGTCCTCTGGCGATCTCATAGAAGCGCTCCGTTTCATAGTCACCCTCTTCTATTCTGATCTCATACGGCATACGATGTCCTTGCCCACCGGACGGATAGTTATATCCCACGCCGTCCAGTTCCCGCATTGCCTCCGCGTCCCTTTGTCCGGCCTGCTGTACTTCCTTCTTTGCCGCCGCGTCTTTTTGCCGGATCCGCTGCGCTTCCTCATTATAAGCGGCGATCAACCTTTTCTGCTCGGCCACCCGCTTGCGGTATTCCTGCTCTTCGGTTATGTTGGGATTATAATAAAAAACAGTGATCCGAAAATACTGCCGCAGATATTCCAGCACGTAACTGCTGCACGGCGCACAACAACTGTGCAGGAAAAGCGTGGGGACGCTGCCGCCTATAATATCATTTGTTATTTTATCCAGTTCTTTCTGATAATTCCTGACTGCATTCATAAATCTTTGACACCGTTCCCACTCACTTGTCCTGCGTCCTCATATAGATCCGACATGTCGCTTCTCCCTGATCCGTCCAGAGCACAGGCCTGTATACCTTTTATGCCTTCCCGCGTCTGGCGATCGTCGCGATATCAATCAAGGTCATCTCCCCCTGCGAAGCCGCATTCTCCAGACTGGATACAAGCGCCGCCGCCGTGTCCAGCGACGTGAGGCAGTTCACGCCGGTCTCGATGGCCGTCCTGCGGATCAGGAAGCCGTCTCTGCTCTTATCCCGGCCCTGGGTGGGCGTATCGATGACCAGATCGATCTTATGCCCCAGGATCAGATCCATGACCGTAGGGGATTCCTGCCTGATCTTATTGACCTTTCTCGCTTTGATGCCGGCTTCCCGCAGTGCCGCCGCCGTGCTCCTGGTGGCATAGATGATATAGCCCAGCTTCTCGAAGCGGCGGGCCACGCCGATGGCCTCGCCCTTATCCGCATCCTTCACGGTAATGATCATCTGTCTGTGTTTGGGCAGGTTCACGCCCGCCCCCAGAAACGCCTTGTAAAGCGCCTCATTGAACGTCCTCGCAATCCCCAGGCACTCTCCCGTGGATTTCATCTCCGGCCCTAAGCTGATCTCCGCGCCGCGGATCTTCTCGAAGGAAAAGACCGGCATCTTGACGGCATAGTAATCCGCCGCCGGCTGTAAGCCCGGCTCATAGCCCAACTCCCGGATCTTTTTCCCGATGATCACTTCCGTGGCCAGATCCACGATCGGAATACCGGTCACCTTGCTGATATAAGGCACGGTACGGGAGGAGCGCGGATTCACCTCAATCACATACACCTCGTCGTCCATGGCGATAAACTGAATATTGATCAGGCCGATCACGTGCAGTGCCGCCGCCAACCGTCTGGAATATTCCGCTATGGTCTCCTTTACCTTCTCGCTGACCGTGGGCGCCGGGTAGACCGAGATGCTGTCTCCGGAATGAACGCCGGTGCGCTCGATATGCTCCATAATACCCGGGATCAGGATATCGGTGCCGTCGCATACCGCATCCACTTCCAGTTCCTTGCCCTGCAGGTATTTATCCACCAGGATCGGATGCTCCTGCTCATAACGGTTGATGACCGCCATAAACTCCTCAATCTCCTGATCCGACAGTGCGATCTGCATCCCCTGGCCGCCCAGCACATAAGAAGGCCGCACCAGTACCGGATAGCCCAGTCTATTTGCCACTTCCTTCGCCTGCGCGGCGGTATAGACCGTACCGCCCGCCGCTCTCGGGATCCTTGTCTCCTCCAGGATCTTGTCGAAAAGCTCTCTGTCTTCGGCAGCGTCCACATCTTCCGCCTTCGTCCCTAAGATGGGCACGCCCATCTTCATCAGACTCTCCGTCAGCTTGATGGCCGTCTGACCGCCGAACTGCACCACCGCGCCGTCCGGCTTCTCCACATTGACGATATTCTCCACATCCTCCGGCGTCAGCGGCTCGAAATAGAGTTTGTCCGCGATATCGAAGTCGGTGCTGACCGTCTCCGGGTTGTTATTGATGATGATCGTCTCGTAACCTTCCCTGGCAAATGCCCAGGTAGCATGAACGCAGCAGTAGTCGAACTCGATTCCCTGCCCGATGCGGATCGGCCCGGAGCCCAATACCAGTACCTTTTTCTTCGGATGGGTCTCCTCCACTTCCGTCTCGGAACCAAACACGGAATAATAGTAAGGCGTACTGGCCGCAAACTCCGCCGCGCAGGTATCGACCATCTTGAACGCCGCCACGATACCGTTATCATAACGCATGGTTTTTATTTCTTCTTCGGTCTTTCCGGTCAGTCTGGCGATCACCGTATCCGGAAATTCCAACCGCTTGGCTTCCTTTAACAATTCCACCGTGAGCGGCTCTCTCTCCAGCCGCGCCTCCATCTCCGTGAGGATCGCAATCTTATCGATAAACCAATGATCCACCATGGTGATCTCATGGATCGTGTCGTAATCAACCCCTTTACGGATTGCCTCCGCGATCAGATAGATCCGCTGGTCGTCCACAATCTTCATCCGCTCTTTCAGTTCCTCCGCGGAAAGCGCCGAGAAATCATAGCTGCGCAGACAGTCCACATGTTGTTCCAGGGAACGGATTGCTTTCATCAGCGCCCCTTCGAAGTTATTGCCGATGCTCATCACCTCGCCGGTGGCCTTCATCTGGGTCGTCAGCGTGCGTTTCGCCGTGATAAATTTATCGAAGGGCAGTCTGGGGATCTTGACCACGCAGTAGTCCAGTGTCGGTTCGAAGCTGGCATAAGTCTTGCCGGTGATGGCATTTTTGATCTCATCTAGCGTATAGCCAAGCGCGATCTTGGCCGCCACCTTGGCGATCGGATACCCTGTCGCCTTACTCGCCAGAGCCGAAGAACGGCTCACGCGGGGATTGACTTCGATCACGCAGTACTCGAAGCTGGTGGGATGCAGGGCGAACTGCACGTTGCATCCGCCGGTGATGCCGAGCTCGTTGATGATATTGAGCGCGGAACTGCGTAACATCTGGTATTCTTTATCCCCCAGCGTCTGGGACGGCGCGACCACGATGCTGTCGCCGGTATGCACGCCCACCGGGTCGATATTTTCCATATTACATACGGTGATGCAGTTGCCGGCACCGTCCCGCATCACCTCATATTCAATCTCCTTCCATCCCGCGATGCAGCGCTCCACCAGAACCTGCCCCACCCGGGAGAGCCGCAGCCCATTGGCCAGAATCTCTTCCAGTTCGATCTGGTTGTGAGCGATACCGCCGCCGGAACCACCCAGCGTATAAGCCGGGCGCAGCACCACCGGATACCCGATCTTATGTGCAAACGCCACGCCGTCCTCGATATTCTCCACTACCAGGGAGGGGGCGCAGGGTTCTCCGATCTTCTCCATCGTCTCCTTAAATTCCAGGCGGTCCTCCGCCTTGCGGATCGTCTTCGCCGTCGTGCCAAGCAGCGTCACGCCATGCTTCGCCAGAAAGCCCGATTCGTCCAGCTCCATGCCCAGATTCAGGCCCGCCTGACCGCCCATGTTCGGCAGCAGGCTGTCCGGCTTCTCCTTCCGGATGATCTCCTCCAACACCTTCGCCGTCAAAGGCTCTATATATACTTTATCCGCGATATCACCGTCGGTCATGATAGTGGCCGGATTGGAGTTCACCAGAATGACCTCCATGCCCTCCTCTTTCAGAGAGCGGCAGGCCTGCGTCCCCGCATAGTCAAACTCCGCCGCCTGCCCGATCACGATCGGACCCGAGCCGATCACGAGTACTCTTTTTACATTCGGATTCTTAGGCATTCTTCTTCCTCCACATCATTTTGATAAACCGCTCAAACAAGTCCCCGCAGTCCTGCGGCCCCGGGCACGCTTCCGGATGGAACTGCACCGTGAAGATATTCCTGCCGGTGTAGGAAAGCCCTTCATTGGTCCCGTCATTGACGTTCACGAACGCAGGCTGCGCCACCTTAGGATCCAGATTCTTCGTATCCACCACATAACCGTGATTCTGAGAGGAAATATAGACTCTTCCGGTCTCTAAGTCCTTCACCGGATGGTTCCCGCCCCTGTGTCCGTACTTCATCTTGTAAGTGTCCGCGCCGGCAGCCAGCGCCATCAGCTGATGTCCCAGGCAGATCGCAAAGATCGGGATATCCGTATCATAAAGCATCCTGATCTGCCGGATCACCTCCGTACATTCCTTCGGATCACCCGGACCGTTGCTTAGCATAATGCCGTCCGGCTTCGCGTCGATGATCTCTTTGGCCGTCGTAAATGCGGGATAAACCGTCACCTCACACCCTCTGGCAGCCAGAGATCTGGCGATATTGGCCTTCGCGCCCAGGTCCAACAGCGCGACCTTTAACCCGCTGCCCGTCAGTTCACGGACCATGCTGGGCTTCTTTTCCCTGATACCACGCTCATATGCTTCTTGTCTAAATTGGGAACTTCCGGAGATCGGACCATTATCTGATAAGTCCTGTGCGACAGACAACGTATATTTCTCCCGACAGGTCACGATATCAACTACCTTACCGGTCGTATACGCCTTAAGTTTCGGAAGGATTTCTTCCAGATCATACTTCTCGTTGGTGGTGATCATACCATTCATCGTACCTTTTTCCCGAAGGATCCTGGTAAGCGCCCTCGTGTCGATCCCTGCGATACCGGGAATACCGTTCTTCTCAAGAAACTGCTGAATCGTCATGTCACACCGGAAATTACTGGGGATACGGCTCAATTCCCTGACGATCAACCCGTCCGGCCAGGGCCTGTCCGACTCCATATCATCCTTGCAGATACCGTAATTGCCGATCAGCGGGTACGTCATACAGACGGCCTGTCCGGCATAGGACGGATCTGTCAGCACTTCCAGATACCCAGCCATCGACGTGTTGAACACGATCTCACTGATGATCTCCTTCTCAGCGCCGATGTGGATTCCCTCAAAAAGAGTACCGTCTTCCAAAATTAAGAAAGCTTTCATCCTGTCACCTGTTTCCTCTCAAACAATCCTTCGCATAATCGCTTCATTATAGCACAGGAGTTTCTTACGTTCAATTCATAAAATTTATTTTTTATTCGCCGCTCATTTATTCGCCCGTCAGGTCGTAGTACAACATGGAAACCGCAGGAACCGTGGGTCTTGTCTCGATCAAATCCGCCGGCAGCTTACAGGTTCCGAACAGCTGCCCGAACACGGTGAGGACGTCCCCTTCCAGAATCAGCGTATCGTCTGTCTCCCTGTCATCCCTGACAATATAATAACGTATGATATCTTTTTCATCCTCTGTTTTACATAAATAATAGATGTTATCATCAAACAGGCCGCCATTTACCTGGCTCACGACCTGCAGTTCCACCCTAAGCGCCACATCCAGATAATCCTCCGTGTCCCTGAGCAGTGACTTGTAGCCGATCCATGCGCATTCCTCCCGAAACGCCTGCTCCTGCCTGTCCCTATTCCCCACAGATGCTGCGGCTTCCTTTGTCAGGTCATTGTCCTGCTTCGTCAATGCCGTCTGCGAGCGGTCGTCGTTTGCGGCGTCCGCTGTCATTTCAGCGTCAGTCTCCTCTTCTTCTGCATCCTCCGGCGCTCCATCCTTCGTATCTGTGGCAGACTTTTGTCCGTCTGCCGTCTGCGCAGCTGAGTCGCCCGCCTGCTGGGCATTATTGCCTGCATCGATGCTGCCTGCCTTATCCACGATGTCTTCTGTATCTTCTGCATTCACGCTGCCCGCCTCATTCATGCTGCTTTCTGCATCCTCCGGTGCTCCATCCTTCGTATCTGTAGCAGACTTTTGTCCGTCTGCCGTCTGCGCAGCTGAGTCACCCGTCTGCTTGGCATTATTGCCTGCATCGATGCTGCCCGACTCATCCACGCTGCTCTCTGCCTTTGCACGGCCGGCCACATCGGCATCTTTTTCTGCGGCCTTCTCCGTCTCCGCTTCCGACAGGCTTGTAACCTCGGCAGTCTCCACCGCCTGGGCACCGGCGGCCATCTTTGCCGTATCCACCGTAGTCACCGACACGGCGGGCACGGCAGAACCGTCCTGCGCTCTCCATACCGATGCCACCGCATCCTTCATGATCCCCCAGTGCTCCGACAGGTAATATCCGCCACCGCCGATCACCATGACGGCAAAGACCGCCGCCACCGTGTTGCGGAACCAGTGCCGTTTCAGATTCATTCTGCAGTTCGGGCAGACTTTCGCCTTCTTCGGTATCATCACACGACAGTAGCGGCATTCTTTCAGCTTCACATCCGGCGCGAAGTCGTATTCTCTGCGTATGGAATCCTCTCTGCTCTCCGCCGAATTGCTCCCGGATGTTTGCTGTTTCGTCATTTCAATCTCTGTTCTTTCTCTTTCCGTATCCATAGCCGTCCTCCACGGTCCAAAATCACTCCCCGCCACCGATCAATACCTGCTTTCCGCAGAAAGCAAATCCGTAGCTTCTGATACACTCTTCCGGTATTCCCCTTGCTGTGAGCGCCGCCTTATAGTTCCGCTCCCGAATCTGCCGCAGCGCTTCCTGCACGGTATCCGAAAGCTCCTTCTCTTCCTCGTCCTGTACTTTGAACTCTATGATAATGGCATCCCTCACACCGAGCCGCTCTGCCGCTCCTGTCTGCATCCGCGGCTCCAGCATCACGTCATACCGCCCGAAACTGCTCTCCCGATTCGAGGTGAGCACATACTTATCTGCCAGTTCCACCATAAGTCCCAGGACAAAGCCGTGGTAGAAACGTTCCGGCTCCGCCCCGGAAGCCCTCTTCCCGGTATCAAAATGGCTGAACATTTCCAGCGTTACTTTGTTCATGTACGTATTCATCATCCGCACATCTCCCATCAGCAGCGCCTTAATGAAATCATTATAATCCGTTTCCACTCTCCGAACGGTGAAATATATTCCTCATATTTCTTCACTCTCAAATAACCGCTCGCAAGCAGCAGACTCGTCTGATCAGATCCGTCTTGTCCACATAGAAATTATGGTTGACCCTGATCTTCTCAAAGTCCTGCCTGCCAATCCCTACAGTCCTCAAGATACCGCGCCTTTCTTATTGAAAATATCCCACACCGGACTCGAAGATCTTCATATCCTGCTCGCCATAGATATTAATGGCCACGCCGTCCCCTCTTCTCTCCGAATGCGCCATCTTGCCAAAGCAGCGGCCGTCCGGAGAAGTGATGCCTTCGATCGCGGCATAGGAACCGTTGATGTTCCACTCCTCGTCCATGGAAAGATTGCCCGCCGGATCCGCATACTGGGTCGCCACCTGTCCGTTTGCAAACAGCTTGTCGATCCACTCCTTCGGTGCGACGAAGCGGCCCTCCCCGTGGGATGCCGGGTTTACATAAGTATTCCCCAGAACCGCTCCCTGCAGCCAGGGCGATTTATTGGAGACCACTTTCAGATATACCATCTTGGAAATATGACGGTTTACCGTGTTAAAAGTAAGGGTCGGCGAATCCTCTTTCTGGCCCCTGATCTCACCGTAAGGCACCAGCCCCAGCTTGATCAGCGCCTGGAAGCCGTTACAGATACCGAGCGCCAGGCCGTCCCGCTCCTGCAAAAGCCGGCTCACCGCTTCCTTTATCTTCTCATTCTGGAAGGCCGTGGCGAAGAACTTGGCGGAACCGTCCGGTTCGTCGCCCGCCGAGAAACCGCCGGGGAACATGATGATCTGGGACTGTGAGATGGCCTTCTCGAACACATCCACACTCTCTCTGATATCCGCCGCCGTCAGATTCTTAAACACCTTCGTGATCACGTCCGCGCCCGCCCGCTCGAAGGCCGCCGCGCTGTCATATTCACAGTTGGTGCCGGGGAAGACCGGAATAAATACGGTCGGTCTCGCTGTTTTATGCTTACACACATAGATGTCTTTTGCTTCATACAGACCGGTATTCACGCTGCTCTTATCTTTGCCGGCCGTGTACGGGAATACCTTATCCAGCTTCTGCGTCCAGGCCTGCAGCGCCTCGTCCATGGTGATCTGCACGTTGCCATAGGAAAATACAGGTTCTTCCGTGATCGTTCCGACCACGGTGTAATCCGGACGGAAGGCTTTCCGCACGGTTGTCGTTTCTGTCGTCTGCCCTGCCGCGAATACCGCATCTGCTTTCACTGCAACATCCATCGCCGCCAGCTCTTCCACAGCCTCCGCCGGCATCTCCGCCAGGATCTCACCCAGCCCGTTGTCAAAAAGCGCTTCCGCGCAAAGGCCACTCTCCACCGTCACGCCGAGCCGGTTCCCGAAGGCCATCTTACCAAGCGCTGCCGCCACGCCTTTGGCATCCAGCGCGTAGGCCGCCGTGATCTTCTTCCCGGCCATCAGCTTAAGGATGGTGTCATATACTCTCATCACATCTTCATAGACCGGCAGGTCATAGGAATCCTTACGGATATGGAAACGCACCAGCTTATCCCCCGCCTTCTTCAGTTCCGGCGTCACCATGTTCTGCTGCCTGCTGATATCCACCGCAAAGGAGACAAGCGTTGGCGGCACATCAATATCGTTGAACGTGCCGGACATGGAATCCTTGCCGCCGATGGAAGGCAGCCCGTATCCCATCTGCGCATCATAGGCGCCCAGAAGCGCCGCGAAGGGCTGGCTCCAGCGGCCGGGCTCTTCACTCATCCGTCTGAAATATTCCTGGAACGTAAAGCGGATCGTCTTATAGTCCCCGCCGTTGGCCACGATCTTCGCCATGGATTCCGTCACCGCATAGACCGCGCCGTGATACGGGCTCCAACTGGACAGATAGGGATCAAAACCGTAACTCATCATCGTCACGGTATCGGTCTTCCCTTTTAACACCGGCAGCCTGGCCACCATCGCCTGTGTCTCCGTCAGCTGATACTTGCCGCCGTAAGGCATATAGACGCTGCCTGCACCGATGGAAGCGTCGAACATCTCCACCAGTCCCTTCTGGGAGCAGACATTCAAGTCGCCAAGCAGGGTAAGCCATGCCTTCTTCACATCGCCTTTCTCCACGGCCTGCGCCACCGCAGGGACAGCGATCTTACGCAGATAATTCTCCTTCTCTTCCGGCATGTCCACATGGACAGCCGTCTCCTGGTGCGCCCCGTTGGTATCCAGGAAGGCTCTGGCGATGTTCACGATCTGTCTGCCGCGCCACATAAGCACCAGTCTCGGCTCCTTCGTCACCACGGCGACCTCTACCGCCTCTAAATTCTCCTGTGCCGCATAGCCGAGGAAAGCCTCCACATCCTGCGGCGCAACGACCACGGCCATACGCTCCTGGGATTCGGAGATCGCAAGCTCCGTGCCGTCCAGGCCCGCATATTTCTTCGGCACCTTATCCAAGTCCACCACCAGACCGTCCGCCAGTTCCCCGATGGCAACCGACACGCCGCCCGCGCCGAAGTCATTGCACTTCTTGATCAGCCTGCTCACTTCCTCCCTGCGGAACAGTCTCTGGATCTTGCGCTCCGTGGGCGCATTTCCCTTCTGCACCTCGGCGCCACAGGTCTCGATAGAGCTTTCCGTATGTACTTTGGAGGAGCCTGTCGCACCGCCGCAGCCGTCCCGTCCCGTTCTGCCGCCCAAGAGAATGATCACGTCGTCCGGATCGGAAGTCTCACGGATCACGTTCTTCCTCGGCGCCGCGCCCATAACCGCCCCGATCTCCATTCTTTTCGCCACATAGTCAGGATGATAGATCTCCTTTACCAGACCCGTTGCCAGGCCGATCTGATTGCCGTAGGAAGAATAACCGCTGGCCGCGCCGCGCACCAGTTTCTTCTGGGACAGCTTGCCCTTCAGGGTATCCGCCACCGGCACCGTGGGATCCGCCGCACCCGTGACGCGCATGGCCTGGTACACATAGCCGCGGCCGGAGAGCGGGTCGCGGATCGCGCCGCCCAGACAGGTGGCCGCTCCGCCGAAAGGCTCGATCTCCGTGGGATGGTTGTGGGTCTCGTTCTTGAAGAAGACAAGCCACTCCTCAGTAACCGGCCCCTCGCCGTAATCCATCTCAACCGGCACCACCACCGAGCAGGCATTGATCTCGTCGGACTGCTCCATGTCTTCCAGTTTCCCGTCTTTCTTTAACTTGCGCATGGCCGCTAACGCCAGATCCATCAGGCAGATGAACTTATCCTGCCTGTCCCCGAAGATCTCCTGTCTGACCGCCAGATAGTCCTCATATGTCCTGCGGATCGGCTCCGCGTAATACCCCTCCCCGAAGGTAACGTCCTTTAACTCCGTCGAGAAGGTCGTATGCCGGCAGTGATCCGACCAGTAGGTATCCAGCACGCGGATCTCCGTCATCGTCGGATCCCGGTGCTCCTCTCCCCGGAAATAATTCTGAATATGGATAAAATCCTTAAACGTCATGGCAAGCCCCAGGGAACCGTACAGCTCCTGCAGCGCTTCCTCCGCCATGTCCTGAAAACCCGTAAGGACCGGCACATCCGCCGGCTCCTCATAGTCCGTCACTAACGTATCAGGCTTCACCATGTCCGTCTGCCTGGAATCCACCGGATTGATGCAGTAAGCCTTGATCTTCTCAAACTCTTCGTCGGAAATGCCGCCCGTGATCAGATAGGTGACTGCCGTCTTGATGATCGGCTCTTCATCCTCCTTAAGGAACTTCACACACTGCACCGCAGAGTCCGCCCGCTGGTCAAACTGCCCCGGCAGATACTCCACGCTGAACACCCTGCCGTTGTCCGGGATCTCGATCGTCTCTTCATACAGAAGATCCACCGGCGGCTCCGAGAAGACCGTCCTGCACGCCTTCTCAAACACCTCTTCCGAAAGGTTCTCCACATCATAGCGGATAAACACGCGCACATCCTGCACCCCGCCGATCCCCAGATAACTTCCGATCTCCTCTCTCAGTTCCTTCGCCTTAACCGCAAAGGGCTCCTTCTTCTCCACATAAACCCGCTTCACGTTTCCCATGCTGCTTTCTCCTTTATCTTTGCGTCCTCTTAAAGATGGTTTCTATCTTTTTTTATTATGCCAAACATTCCGCCATATTTCAATCTGCGATTTTTGACCATTACCTGCCATCCTGCCTGCGCTTCTTTCTGTAATGCAGTCCGAAGGCACAGACCGCCGCAAACGCCACGATAACCGCAACACAGATGCCTGTGACTGCAGCGCTCCCCTCTCCAAAGATCAGCGTTGCCGCTTCCTTCATGCTCAGGACACCGAAGACCGCAAAGATTGCAAACGACAGCTTATTCAGGACGCCCGTCGGCACTTTACTCTTCAGGACGACCCCCACGATCAGTCCGATCAGATCTGCCAGAATAAGCCCCAGTGTGCATCCCAAGAATACATAAACAACGTTCTGTATCCCCTGTCCCGCATAATTGGCCGCCAGCGTAATGCCGGACAACTGTGTCTTATCCCCCAGTTCTCCGATAAAGAAGGAACAGAATATGGCAAAGACCGGTCCTAAGCCATGCTTTACTTCCTTCTCTTCCTCCTCTTCCCCGTCTTCCCTGACCGCCGCATAGGCAAACCAGAAAAAGGCAATTCCGGCAGCTGTCTTGATCAACCGCATGTCCAGATAATTTCCCAGGGCAGCGCCCAGGCCGACCGCCAGCAGATTCAGCACGACCGTAGCCAGCCACGTGCCTGTCAAAATATGGGGTATCTTATATTTACTCGACATCGCCACAAGCAGAAGCTGTGTCTTATCTCCCATCTCCGCAACAAAGATTGTCGCCAGAACCGTCAAAAAAATAACCATATCCGTTATTCTCCCTTTCTCTGAATGTACTTAACTTTTCACAAGTTTTCTCCTATTATATTATCACCCATCCCTCACCCCTGCATAGCCTATAGTAAATGTGCAAACAGGACTCAGGGAGTAAATTATGAAGAAAACATTCTGTCTGTTCCTCACAATCATTCTGATCATGGGTTCCCTCTTTGGCTGCGGCAAGTCAGATGACCAAGGCGGCGCATCCTCCGCCGCTTCCGGCAATACGCCGATCGTGCTCAACGAGGTAGCCCATTCCATTTTCTATGCACCCATGTATGTGGCGATAGAAGAAGGCTATTTTGCTAAAGAAGGCATCGATCTGACTCTGGTCACCGGATTCGGCGCCGACAAGACGATGACTGCCCTGCTGACGGACGAAGCGGACATCGGCTTCATGGGCAGTGAAAGCACGATCTACACTTACAAGGAAGGAGCTGCTGATTACGCCGTCAATTTCGCACAGCTGACCCAGCGTGCCGGCAACTTCCTTGTTTCCAGAGAACCGATCGACAATTTCAGCTGGGATATGCTGACCGGCAAGAACGTTCTCGGCGGAAGAGCCGGCGGTATGCCTGAAATGGTATTTGAGTATATTCTGAAAAAGAATAATATCGATCCGGCAACGGATCTTTCCATCGATCAGAGCATCGATTTCGGTTCCACCGCTGCGGCCTTTTCCGGTGGCCAGGCTGATTTTACCGTCGAATTCGAACCCCATGCGACTTCGCTGGAAGAAAAGGGTGACGGCTATGTGGTGGCATCTCTGGGTAAGGATTCCGGCTACGTGCCTTATACCGCCTTCTCTGCCAAGAAAAGCTATCTCGAGCAGAACCCGGATGTCATCCAGGCATTTACCAATGCGCTGCAAAAAGGCATGGACTATGTCAACAGCCACTCTCCCGAAGAGATCGCCAAGGTGATCGCACCCCAGTTTGACGGAACAGGCCTGGATACCATCACCACCATCGTGGGACGTTATGCCGAACAGGATACCTGGAAAGAAGATCTGGTCTTCGGGGAAGACAGCTTCACGCTCCTGCAAAATATCCTGGAAGAAGCCGGCGAACTGGATGAGCGCGTCCCTTACGCCGACCTGGTGGATACCACCTATGCACAAAAAGCTGCCGGAAACTAAACGACTTTAAAGGCAAAAATACCCAACGCATAAAATACCGAGATCAGGAGTACAAGGCAAACGGTACTCCTGATCTATTGCTGTCCTTCCTGTCTGATACGCGGCAGATTCCAGTGATAATAGGCGGCCAGAAACCTGATCGCCATCACTGCCAGCGACGCTATGACCATCGCCGGAATCTGACCGAATCCCCGGTAGATCCACACGCAGCATAAAGCGCCCACCACGGATGCGCAGGCATAAATATGTTTGACAAAAATATAGGGCGGAACTCCTGCCATGATATCCCGCAAGAGTCCGCCTCCCACACCGGTAAGGGTTCCCAGGAAGACCAGCAGGAATGTGTTCTCCAGGTGACCGTTTTGGATCCCTGTCATAACCCCCATAACCGTAAAAATGCCAAGTCCGACGGAATCCATCACAAGCATGATCCTGTCATACAGGATACCTGTCTTTCCCTGAAGCAGCTCTTTTCTGAAATAAAGGACAAGAAATACCACCAGCGCCGTAACAACGGCAATCTCCACATATACCGGCCTTACCAGCGCGCCCGGCACATTGCCGAGAATGATGTCCCTGGTCATCCCTCCGCCTACCGCGGTGACCACTCCCAGCACACACACTCCGAAAATGTCCATTCCGCAGTGTATACCGACCATCGCACCGGACGCCGCAAAGGCGATCGTCCCGATCAGTTCCATACAGAATACTATGTCAAATATCTGCCCCGGCACCATTCTTCCCCTCCGCCTTGTTCTTCTGTTTCTTCTCGCCTCTGCCTGACTCCTCTCTGGACATACCGTCTATCATCTTCTCGATCAGCAGCTTCTTGACATAAACGTCAAAACTCAGCATACAGATAAAAGCGAAGGTCTTCAGGAAATCCATGCTGTCTGGCGGCGCATCCTGAAAAGTCTGCTCCGATCTGCGGAATTTCTCCATGATATCGGTTTTCAGGATGTCAATCTGTTCCCGCTCTAAGCCAAAAGCCTCCTCATAGATATCCTCCAGCCCATATTCTCCGGCCGCAGCAAAAAATTTACCCGTTATCGGCCGCAGAAGCTGCTGAATGTCACTGATCGACAGGATGCCCTTATAATAATAGATAAAAATAAGAAGCATCACATGCTCTCTCGAATATCTCTTCCTCACCGGCGGCGGCAGCAGATTATTCTTTGCATAATTATTGATCATTGTCTTCGTCAGGATCTTATCTTCCTCCGGATTTCTCGTCGAATGCTTTAAATGCGACTCCATAAAGGTTGTAACCTGATCCATGTACAGATCGATATCCGGTATGTCATCCGCTCTGACATACTCGATCCTGTCAAGGCTCTCCAGTATACTGTTTAATAAATCTTCCGTGTTAATCGTCATGTTTCATGCCTTTCCCTGTCTCATCATCCGAGTGATCAGCGTATATATCTCATTATATAGTTTTTATTACTACATGACAAGTGTTTTACTGCATGATGTCGGAACCTGCGCCAAGATGCCCGGTTTTGGCATTTACAAACATTCTCCCATATGCTATATTTTTACTTAGCAACAATAAAGTTTTAACGCGTAAAAGCAGCTTGCATGAATAAAAAGCTATGGGAGGCCCGTTTCGATCATGAATAAGAAGTTACAAACCAATGCTGTAGATCAGTTGTTTGATGCCGTTCTCTGCCTGAAGACGAAGGAAGAGTGCTATGCTTTCTTCGAGGATCTGTGTACCGTCAATGAACTGCTTTCCCTGTCTCAGCGTTTCGAAGTTGCCGCTATGCTCAAGAAGCATAAGACCTATCTGGAGATAGCCGAGAAGACCGGCGCATCCACCGCGACGATCAGTCGTGTCAACAGATCCCTCAATTATGGAAATGACGGTTACACTATGATCTTCGAGCGTCTTACCTGAGGATAAGCCTTTCGTAATACGCTGCAATACACCCAAATACATTGGCGCCACCGTTTCCGATCCGGTGGCGCCATAAGTGTTTTCACCTATATTAACCGTTATTTATCCGTCTATATTGATCAGATCCATCGGATCAATATATTTGTCTTCGTACATGATCTGGTATCCGAGTTCCGTACTGTCTTCCCCCGTCACATACAGGATGGCCCCCCTGACCACTTCGTCTCCCTCTTTTACCATAACGTCGCCGTCATTGCGATAGATACTGTTATAGCCGTTCTCGTGATCGATCCTGATACAGTGCAGATAGCCGCTGTCTGTAGTGATGGAGATGATTTTCCCGTCCGCAGCGGCAATAACGCTGCTTCCCTCACTGCCGTCCAGCCTGACCATCGGATCCTCTCCCCCGGCCTCCTCCAAAGACGCTGAGGACGACATCGGAAATCCGACCGGCATATGGGCCTGCGCTCTCTCCTGCTCAAGCGCTTCCTCCTCCTCAACCTTCTGATTGATCGTATCGCTAAGAATCGTCACCTTGTTCATCAGCTCTTCCCTGAGTGAAATAAGGTCTGCCTTTTCTGTCGTCAGTTCCTCGATTTCTTCCTGCTGCCGGCTCGTCTGCGCCGTCAGAATCTCTATCTTCCGGTTACTCCGGTAACAAATCACTGCCAGGACCGCCACAACAGCCAATCCGGTCACTATCACCGACTCGATTAACGTCGGCCCAAATCCCATCTGCCGGATACGTCCCTCCCTGGAATCCATAAACAGCATCAACATGTAATTTACTTTCCTTTTTCTTCTGCCTCCTTCTGCTTTCAATCAACACCACCTCCGGCAACATATTATGATCAGATTCCGATCAGAATTCCTTTAAACACGCCCTATTTTACCATATTCCATATAGAAAAGACAATCTTTGTTTACATAAAATTTCTCAACCGTTACCTTAACAGAAATCCTTCCTCTGCGAGCGCCATGCATACCGCATCCAGCGTTTCCTCCTGCTCCGCTTCGATCGTATGGGAATGCACTCCTTCTGTCAGATCCGTTAACGGCTTCGTCCCATATTCCTCGACCCTATGCATAAATCGCCTCACGTCTGCCCTGCTTTGAATAACCAGGTTTCCCACAAGCTGCCCATAGATCTCATGTTCCACGATCACATTCAGCACCTTCCCGCCGGCATCCACGATACAGTCCAGTTCCCGGACGATATCCTCCTTCCGATGCTTCACCCTGACTACCCTTCTGTATCGTCTCGCCTCTTCCGGCTGCCTGTACAACAGATATCCTCTGTTCGTCGAAAGGATGTCCTGATAAGAAGCGCGCAGCAGGGCAATATCCTGGACGATCACCTGTCTGCTGACCCCCATGCGCTTTGCAAGCTCAGTGCCGGAAACCGGCGTCTTCTCCTTTTGCAGGACTTCCATGATCTTTTCTCTTCTGACTTCACCTTCCATAGATCGTTAACTCCTCTTAACCGCTTCCCGCCCGTTTTTTTCTATATCATAATTGACTAAATAAGAAAAAACAATGCTTTACATTTGGCGAGACATGTGCTATTCTATCAATGTTGACAAAGTCAGCTTATTTATAATTTTTGGAGGTATGTACGATGAACAAAGGTACAGTAAAATGGTTCAACAACCAAAAGGGCTACGGATTCATTTCCGATGAGCAGGGTAACGATGTTTTCGTTCATTACTCAGGACTTAACATGGAAGGCTTTAAATCTCTTGAAGAAGGCGCTGCTGTTGAGTACGAAGTAGTTAATGGCGAAAAAGGTCCTCAGGCCGTAAACGTAACAAAATTATAAGAAACATCGTTCTTATAATCCCATAAT
>CANOCU010000069.1 GCA_947564645.1 uncultured Lachnospiraceae bacterium | reverse complement strand
TCTATTTTATAGACGGGTTCTGCAAGGATGAGCTGATGATGAAGATCCTGCAGTATTTCATCGGTCTGAAGGCTGAGGACATGCCGCAGAATGCCTATGAGATGGCAAAAAAGGCGACCCCCTATGTGGAAGTGGATTTAAAAGACAAGTGGGAGGATATTCTGTATAATATCCTGTCGGGTGTGTTTGCGCTGTTCATAGACGGTTATGACAGATGCGTCCTTCTCGATTCCAGAACCTATCCGGCCAGAGGAGTGGAGGAACCGGACAAGGATAAGACGCTGCGCGGCTCCAAGGACGGTTTCGTGGAGACGGTGGTCTTCAATACGGCGCTGATCAGACGGCGGATCCGCAGCACGGAGCTTCGTATGGAGATGCTCAACGCCGGCAAAAGTTCCCGCACGGATATCGTCCTGTGCTATATGGATAACCGGGTGGATCACGGTTTTCTGGATAAAGTGAAGAAACGGATCGAGAGCATCAAGGTGGACGCCCTGACCATGAACCAGGAGAGTCTTGCCGAATGTCTGTATCAGCGCAAGTGGTATAACCCTTTCCCGAAATTCAAATTTACGGAGCGGCCGGATGTGGCGGCGGCGCAGGTGTTAGAAGGAGACATCGTCATTCTGGTGGATAATTCCCCTTCTGCCATGATCGTGCCAACCTCCATTTTCGATATCGTGGAGGAGGCGGACGATTATTATTTCCCGCCGATCACCGGCACCTACCTGCGCCTTTCCCGGTTTCTGATCTCGATCCTGACCTATATCATGACGCCGACTTTCCTGCTGCTGATGAACAATCCGCAGTGGGTGCCGGAATCCTTTGAGTTTATCATGCTGCAGGAGGCGCCCAATATCCCTTTGCTGGCCCAGTTTCTGATCCTGGAACTGGCCATCGACGGGCTGAAGCTGGCGGCGGTCAACACGCCGAATATGTTAAGCACGCCTTTAAGCGTGATGGCTGGTCTGGTGCTGGGAGAGTTTTCCGTCAACAGCGGCTGGTTCAGCTCGGAGGTCATGTTGTACATGGCATTTGTGGCTATCGCCAACTATACGCAGCAGAACTATGAACTGGGGTATGCGCTGAAATTTATGCGGATCCTCAATCTGATCCTGACGGCGATGTTCGGTCTGTACGGTTATATCGGGGCAATCCTGATCTTTATCCTGTCTATCGTGGGAAATCGGACGCTGTCTGAGAAAAGCTATATCTATCCGTTGCTGCCTTTTAATTTCAGGCAGTTAGCGAAGCGGCTTCTGCGGATGCGGCTTCCGGAAGCAAAAAAGTAAGTTTGTGGATTGATTAAAATATAGTTTGATTTCAAAAGTTTAAGCTAAAAAGGAAATATAAAATTAAGTTAATATTAAACAAATAAATGAATAATAACAAGTAAATAGTATGCATATTTCACGAAAATATAAAAATCATGCCTGTTTACTTGTTATTTTCTGTATGCGTAGGTATAATGTGATTAACAAAGGGATATATATGGTTAAATTAAAATTAGCTAATATAATAATTAAATTTAATCACAGAGAATCCGATTTGTTGGTCACATAAATGGGGAGCATGACAAGAAACGGAAACAGAGTGTAACAGAAATGGAGAAGGGAATTGTGAAATGCTCTTTCTTCTGATATGATACGATAGTGGAGACGAGGTAAATATGTTATCAAAGGAGCAAACAAAAGAACAGATCCTATTTTTAAAACCCGTGTTCAGACAGATGGTCTGGGGCGGGGACCGGTTGGGCAGAGAATGGCACTATGAGATTCCGGGCAGCGATACGGGAGAATGCTGGGGCGTCAGCGCCCATCCGAACGGTGACTGTGAGATCAGAGAAGGAAAGTTTGAGGGGCAGCTGCTCTCGGAACTTTGGAAGAAGCATCCTGCGCTTTTTGGCAATACCGGGCTGGACCGGTTCCCGTTGCTGGTGAAGATCATCGATGCCAGGGCAGATCTGAGCATTCAGGTACATCCGGACGATGCTTATGCGCAGGCACATGAGAACGGATCTCTCGGCAAGACCGAGTGCTGGTATGTGCTGGCCTGCGACGAGGATGCCAGACTGGTGATCGGGCATAATGCGAAGAACAAGGCGGAACTTGCCGCCATGATCCATGAGGGGCGCTGGAGAGAACTGATCCGGGAGATCCCGGTAAAGAAGGGGGATTTTATTCTGATCGAACCGGGCACCATGCACGCCATCAAGGGCGGCATCATGGTCATGGAGACGCAGCAGAGCAGCGACATTACATACCGTGTCTATGACTATGACAGGATCGTGGACGGTAAGCCGAGAGAGCTGCATATCGACAAGAGCATCGATGTGATCACGGCGCCGGCAAAAAGGATCGAGGAGAGTATCCTTAAGGCCGATGAGCTGCCGGAGAATACCATGAATCTTCTTTGTTCCTGCGACTGCTTTCGGGTATGGAAGGCAGATGTGGCGCAGGAAGTCGTCTTTGAGCAGGCATATCCGTTCCTGATTATGAGCGTCATCGAGGGAGAGGGAGCGATCAACGGGCGATCGATCCGTAAGGGGGATCATTTTATCCTGCCGGACGGATTTGGCGAGGTGATACTGCGGGGAAGGATGCAGCTGATCGCGTCAACGGTTTCGGCAGAAGTGTCAGAATTAAAGAAAGAATGAAAAAGGAATGAGCCAGCGTACGGTTGCAGGTATGCTGGCTCATTTTAGAGAAGTTCTGCTTATTCGGACCGGCTACCGCCGGGAAGGACGCGGGCGATGGTCTCCAACAGGACCGGCACGTCGATCGGTTTCGTCAGATGAGCGTTCATCCCGCTTTCCACGGACAGACGCTTGTCGCTTTCGAACGCATTGGCGGACAGCGCGATGATCGGAATGCGGGAGAGGACAGGGTCCGCAAGCCTGCGGATGGTCTCCGCCGCCCGGCGTCCGTCCATGACGGGCATCTGAATGTCCATCAGAATAAAAGCAAACTCGCCTGGGCGGGAGGCTTTCAGCTTCTCCACGGCCATGCTGCCGTCCGTCGCCGTCTCGATACCAAATCCAAGTTCCTGCAGAAGTTCCGTCTCGATCTCCAGATTGATCTCGTTGTCATCTACCAGAAGGATCTTCTGTCCGGACAGAAGATCCGGCAGGGAATCGGTGCGGCTGTCAGGAGCCAAAGGACTGCTCTGCTGTCGGAGCGTGAGCGTGATCGTAAAGGTGCTGCCTCTGCCGGGGGTACTGTCTGCGCTGATCGTTCCGTTCATCATTTCGACGATATTCTTGGCGATGGTCAGACCGAGACCGGTTCCGTATATACCGCTGAAGGTGGTGTTTCTTTCCCGCTGAAAAGGTTCGAAAATATGTTCCAGAAATTCCATGCTGATACCGATTCCGGTATCTTTGACCATGAACTGATAAACGGCCTGGTCATTGGTAAGCTGTTCCTTCTCCAGGGCGATAATGTCGATCCGGCCATCGTTTTCCGTATACTTGATGGCATTGTTGACCAGATTCAGGAAAATCTGCGTCAGCTTCGCGTCGTCCACGTAGACATCGCAGTGGGTCAGACCGCTCAGATCGATCTGTACGGCGATGTTCTTATCTTCCGCCTGGGGCAGCACGGTGGCCTGCACCTCGCGCACGAGATCGGAGAGACTGCAGGCGGTTTCCATGATCTGTATCTCTTTGGATTCCATCCAGGAAATCTCCAGGATCTGTTCGATCATATCCAGAAGCTGACGCCCGGCGATATCGATCTTATCAAGATAGGAGTCCACCATCGTCGGATTACCGAGGTATTTCCGGGCCAGGGCCGTGTAGCCGAAGATGGCGTTTAACGGCGTGCGCATATCGTGGGACATATTGGAGAGGAAGGTGTCCTTCGTGTTGTTGGCCATGCGGGCCTGCTTCAGCGCCTCCTCCAGAGCCTTCTGCTGTTTCATCTCATAGAGGATCTCGTCGTCTACCCGTCTGTAACCGATGACGATCTGGGAGATCTGCCGGCTGTTGCCCACGTTGACGATCCGTAGCTGCAGATACTGCGTTTCCTCGTCCGAGATAATCCGGTAGTTTACATAATAGGTCTTGCTGTCGGCCAGCTTTGACCGGATATAGGCGGGTGTCGTGACTTCGGCGACTAAATCGCGGTCTTCCGGATGAACCCAGGTATTGACATAATCCGTGGTGTACCACTGAAAGCCGCGGTTCTGGTCTGGATCCTGAAAAAGCCGTTCCGTCCGAACGCTGAGCCGGTAGGGCAGTATGGTATCCGAATCCAGATCCACATAGAGGATGGATTCGTAGTTGACGCTGAGGCCCTCGATCACTTCCAGACGGCGCAGATGTTCCTGATAGATCAGTTTTCGCTCCTGGTCATAAGATTCGATCAGGGTGCGCAGCTTCATCTCGCTCTCTGCCGCGACATTTTTGATCAGGGCACTCTGCTCCGTCAGCTGCCGCTGCCGCTTCTCGGTGGCGTCGCTGATGAATACATAGAAAATGTCGCCGATGGTATCGCTGTGTACGAAATGTCCGTAATCTTCGATCCAGCGGATCGCTCCGTCCTTTCGTATGATGCGGTATTCCACGTAATCCAGGTCGTATTTGCTCCGTGCGATCTGTTCCCGGATGCTTGCTTCCACGTCATCCAGATCTTCGGGATGGACCATGCCCTTGAAGGAATTGCCGGTCAGTGCGCGGAACTGCTCTGCGGTATCGCAGCCGAATATCCTCAGAAGCGCCTGGTTGACATAGATGACCTGTTCCACCTCATCGGCATGATAGATAAAGAATCCGCCCGGCATCTGGTTCATAAACCGAATGATACCGTTCGGCGCCTGGGCGTGGTTTTCGTCTAGCATGGCCGGAAGCGGATGTTCCGCAGCTGCGGATTTCAGGGTGTTGATCGCAGAGAGAAACTGAGGATCGCCGTGGGCCTGATCGGATATATTGAGCAGAGTTAACATATATTCAATGATATTGGAATCCGTTGGAAATTCGTTCAAATGAGACCTCCATCCGGCGGCCGGGGCGACCGCAGCATTTTTGCATATTTCACAAGAATTCTACCATAAAACGACTGATTTGTCATTATGCAATATTCCTGCAAAAAGAGAGCTGCAAAAAAGAGATGGAAAAATCCGCACATTCGGGTAGTCTGAATCGTTATACATTATGAACGGATGTGAAGGTGCAGGAGCGAAAGGAGGGAGACGGAATATGCCGATGGATCCGGGAGAGCAGTATGACAGGATATACCGCTATTGTTATTTTAAACTGCGGGACAGGGAGCTGGCGGAGGACATGACACAGGAAACATTCCTGCGCTATCTGGAACGGTATCAATGTGATTCGGCACAGGAGGCGGTTCGCTGTCTGTATACCATTGCGAGGCATCTGTGTGTGGACGAGTACCGTCGGCATAAACCGGTATCGCTGACCGGAATGCAGGAGAGGCAGGATGGGGACCGGAACTTACAGACGGCATACGGGGAAGGGAGCAATGAAGAGGAACAGACGTTGCTGCGTCTTGCGGTTCGTAAGGCTCTTGCCGTACTGGAGGAGGAAGAACAGGAGCTTCTTCTGTTGCGCTATGGGAACGAGGTTTCGCCTGCGACAATCGGAAAGCTTCTTGGCATCTCCAGATTCGCAGTGTACCGCAGACTGACGGCTGCATCCGGGAAGTTTAAGGAGCAGCTTGGGAAGGAGGGATTCTAGATGAAAAGAGATATCAGGAAAGCTGTCCGGGAAGAGATGCGCAGCGCTCCCTGGCTGCCGGATCCGGTGCGCAGGGACAGATT
The DNA here is from genome assembly GCA_947564645.1 of uncultured Lachnospiraceae bacterium. Lineage (GTDB taxonomy): Bacteria > Bacillota > Clostridia > Lachnospirales > Lachnospiraceae > UBA3282. Next base: position 14,111 of record CANOCU010000069.1, on the reverse strand, counting down.
TCTGGAAAGCTTTGCCGCGGAAATGGCACAGAAGGAAAGCCGGACGTCGGCATCCGGCAGGGACGTGTTCCTGTTTGTCCTGTCCCAGATTGCCTATATGCGGAAATGGATCTGGGGACTGTCGGCAGCTGTCTTTGCGGCGGCATGTTTTATGGCCGTTTCTTACGCCGCAGAAGGGAGAGGAGCGGCCGACAGGGTGTTGTGGGGAATCTCGGCCCTGACACCGGTACTGGCCCTGACGGTGATCGCGGAGAGCGGCCGTTCACAGCATTACGAGATGGCGGAGTTAGAGATGGCTGCCAGGTTTTCCTTAAGGAGCGTTGTACTGGCCAGGCTGGGGGTTCTGGGACTGGAAAATCTGTTGATACTTGCGGCATTTACGGTGCTTTCCGGCAGTGGAGGCGCCGGAGATGCAGGAAGGATGTACGGCGCCTTACGGACCGGTATCTGTATTCTGCTGCCGTATCTTCTGACCAGTTTTATCGGCCTTTGGATCGTGTGCAGGGTGAAGGGGTCGGAAGCGGTTTCCGTCTGTATCGGCGTGGCGGCCTGTATCAGCGTGGTGATTTTCTTTGCACGCGACTGGCTGGAGCAGCTGTACCGGTCGGGAAACTGGCTGTGGTGGGCGGCGGGAACGTTTGCGCTTTGTATGGGCGTGATAAAGCAGGGAGCCGTGCTTGTGGACAGGACGGAGGAACTGATCTGACGATTTACGCAGGCAATGATCGGATGGCCGGATCGCCGGATGAGACAAAGGAAAGAACAGGTGCGGATCTGCCGATCAGGAGCATAAGAAGACAAATCCCCGGATAGGAGCAAAGGAAAGAACAGATGCGGATCTGCAGACTGAGAGAAAGGAATGGACAGGACAATGGAACTTATAGTTGACCGATTGACAAAACAATATAACAATCGCATTGCAGTGGACCGGGTCAGCGTGAAGCTGCAGCAGGGCATATATGGCCTGCTGGGGGCTAACGGTGCGGGTAAGACGACGTTTATGCGGATGCTCTGCGGGATCCTGCGGCCTACCGGCGGCACGGTGACGTTCGACGGTATGGATGTGAGCGAGGAGGCTTACCGTGCCGTGCTGGGATATCTGCCGCAGGATTTCGGGTACTATCCGGAGTTCACCGCTATGGATTTCCTGCTGTATCTGGCGGCGCTGAAGGGGATTCCCAAAAGACAGGCGAAGAAGAAGGCAGAAGAACTGCTTGCGCTCGTATCGCTGCAGGAGGGCTGCCGTAAGAAGATCAAAACCTTTTCCGGCGGTATGAAACAGCGGCTTGGGATCGCGCAGGCGCTGTTAAATGACCCGAAACTGCTGATCCTGGATGAACCTACGGCAGGACTGGATCCGAAGGAGCGGGTGCGCTTCCGCAACCTGATCGAGCAGCTGGGGAAGGACAGGATCGTGCTGTTGTCCACGCATATTGTATCCGACATCGAGCATATCGCCGGGCAGGTACTGATGATGAAGGATGGCCAGATGATTTATCAGGGGCATTGGGATGAGGAGATGGGAGATCTGGAGGAATTTTATCTGCAGCAATTTGCGGAAGAAGGAGGAGAGAGAAGTGCAGAAGAATAATTTGGGGACGCTCTATTTATATGAACTGAAAAAGATCATGAAAAGAAGGCTTGTCCGGATCTCGCTGCTCATCTGTATGATCGGCGTTGTGGCGGTTGCCTGCAGCGGCCTGATGGGTGAGTACTACGTGGATGGGAAACTGCAAGATACGCATTACCATATGTTCCAGGTAGACCGGGCATACAGAGAGGCTTTATCCGGCAGGGTGGTGGATCAGCCGCTGCTTGCAGAGATGGCGGAGGCGTATGGCAGGATTCCGCCGGAGGAAGAGCGATTTACACTGACGGATGCATATCAGACCTATGCCCGGCCTTACAGTGCGATCTTTAACCTGGTCCGTGCGTGGACGGGAATGAATATGGAAGAAGCGCGGTATTGGGAAGCGGACGAGCAGGAACTCTACAGGCTGCGGCAGGCATATCTGGAGAAGGAATGGCAGCAGATGATGCTCTCGGAACCGGAGGCGGCATTCTGGCGGGAAAAGGAGGCACAGATTGACCGGCCGGTGACGTATCTTTACTGTGAGGGAGTCACAAGATGTGTGCTTCAGATGGTGCGGATAATCAGCAGTATGATGTTATTGTTCGTGGCGGTCAGTCTGTCCGGTGTGTTTGCGGAGGAGCATACGCGCAGGACGGATCAGCTGATCTTGACCGGTGCAAAAGGGAAGAGCACGGTGTATTACGCAAAGATGCTGGCGGGCATCAGCATAGCGGTTCTGTCTACACTGCTCCTGCAGATGATTGGGAGTATTCTGACGCTGTGTCTGTATGGCGAGGGAGGATATGAGGCGGCATTCCAGCTTGCCTATGCGGATTGCTCTTATCCGCTGACGATCGGGCAGGCATACCTGATCGAATGCGGGATCACGCTTGTAACGGCCGCTGTCACAGGTGTGCTTGTCATGGTACTGTCGGAAGCGCTTCACAGCGGCCTTGCCACGCTGGCGGTTTTCACAGGATGGATCATTGCCGGTCTTGTGATCCAGATACCGCTACAAAGCCGTGTGTTTTCCCAGATCTGGGACTGGATGCCGACGACCTTTCTCTCGGTCTGGAATATTTTCGACGTGAGGACGGTTTCGCTGCTCGGGCACAGACTTGTCTCCTGGCAGATCGTACCGGCACTTTATCTGCTTGGCGGTCTTCTGGCGTTCCTGGCCGGCGTGCGGGTGTACAGGCGGTATCAGGTGTCGGGAAGATGAACAGGAGACGCGCTCATTCCCTCGTCGTCCCCCCATAGGCATACGTTACCGGCAGGCAGATCAGCGGCGGCTTGGCCTGCCTGCTTTCCTGCAAAAGAAGTTCCACACACATCTCTGCGATCTCCGGCACGGGCTGTACGATGGTGGAGCAGGTGTATTCCTGATCCCCGAAATGCCTGGTGCCGTCGAAGCCGATGACCTGCACGTCTTCTGGGACACGCAGTCCCAGGCCGGCAAGCATCCCGATGACCGAATGGGCAAGAGTGTCCGTCACACAGAAGATGCCGTCGAAAGACAGCTTCCCGTTTATCCTGTGTTCTTTCAGAAAATTCTCGAATTCCCCGTAAGGTTCCCCGTCGTTTAAGATTTTCATCTCATAAGTAAGGCCGCGGGAGAGACAGCCGTTCTCGAAACCGGCTTTCCGCTTGTTGGGTTCATTGCTCAAGGAAGAGCCGATGCGCAGGAAGGCCACGTTGCGGCATCCTAAGTCGGCCAGCTTCTCGGCAGCCAGCTGTCCGCCAGCAAAATTGTCACTGGACACGCAGGGAATCCTGGCGCTTATGGAACGGTCGATGGCCACAAAAGGCGTGGCGTCGTCCAGAAGAAGGTCTGGATTGTAAGTGAGGCCGATGATGCCGTCCACTTTGTTCTGCTGTGCCATCGCCACATATTCCTGCTCCAGTCCTGGGTCGTAATCCGTGGAACATAGCAGCATCCTGTATTTCCGCTTTAAGAGTGCGAGATTGATGTGATAGACTAAAGCGGCAAAGAAGGGAGTGATCGTATTGGGGATCAACAGTGCGACAGTATGGGTTTTATTTGCCTTCAATCCCTGGGCGTAGCTGTTGACCTGATAATTTAATTTCCGGATGGCTTCCTCGACGCGGATCTTATAGGATTCGCCTACGGGGAGGCCGTTTACTACTTTCGATACGGTGCCCAACGCGACGCCGGCTTCTTTTGCCACATCCTTCATGGTGGGCGTAGGATTTGTTTTTTCCATAATAGAAGAGAACAGACCTTTCTTTTATGTTTTGTTTCATACATCATCTTTTATAGTCATTATAGTATAACCGGAAAAGATTGTAAACCTTTGCGATGCACATGCCATACGAAACGTTTCACCAAATATATTAGTGTATTTTTGACAAAACTGACGGATTATATTTGTGAAAAAGTACAGAAAGTATAAAGAGTGCAAAATAAATCAAGAATTTATATTGATTTTATAATCATAAAGTGCTATTTTAGAAACAACAAAAGATGTAACGTTTCACAAAGCCGGAAATACCTGCAAAAGAATTATTGCGAAAGAGGTATAAGGGAAGGCGGCGGAACGATTACATCAGTAGAAGTTTTCATAGAAGAGAGGAGAACGAAATGAGTAAGAACAAGTCAAAGGCCGCGGCGGCGGTGATGACACAGAGACCCCTGAAGAAGCGGATCATGGATAACTGGCAGTTGTACGCCATGCTGGCGGTTCCGGTCCTGCTGACGATCGTGTATAAGTACATACCCATGTATGGCATTCAGATCGCCTTTCGGGATTACAAGGCGAGCAAGGGATTTACGGGAAGCGAGTGGGTCGGACTGGAATGGTTCCTGCGCTTTTTCAGTGCGCCGACTTTCTGGCGGATGATCAGGAACACGGTGCTGTTAAGCCTGTTCAGTCTGTTGTGGAGCTTCCCGATTCCGATCATTCTGGCGCTGTTGTTAAACCAGATGCGGTTTCAACGCTTCAAACGGGTCACACAGACGGTGCTGTACGCGCCCCATTTCATATCGACCATGGTCATCTGCGGTATGATCCGTATTTTCCTCAGTCCTTCGGGCGGGCTGATCAACCTGATCGCAGGCACCTCCATCGATTTCCTTACGGAGTCGGCGGCTTTTCGGACCATCTATATCGCTTCCGGGATCTGGCAGGATGCAGGCTGGGGCATCATTATCTACATGGCTACGCTGGCAAATATCGACACCTCGCTCTATGAAGCGGCCAAGGTGGACGGGGCATCGCTGTTCCAGCGGATCCGTCATATCGATATTCCGGGACTGACCTCCATCATGGTACTGAATCTGATCATGAGCGCCGGCAGTCTGATGAACGTGGGATTCGAGAAAGTCTGGCTTCTGCAGACGGATTTAAACAAAGCCACCAGCGATGTGATCTCCGTCTATGTGTACCAACAGGGTATTGAAAACGCCAAGTACAGTTATTCTACGGCGGTGGGACTTTTTAACACGGTGATCAACATCATCCTGTTGATCGTAGTCAATAAGCTGGCCGGCAGGATATCCGACGAGACGAGCTTCCTGTAGCATTTTCAATAGTGAGATTTGTGTCAGCGCGCTGCTTGTCACAAATTCGTCCAAAGAAGCGGCACAGAAATGGAGTGAACAATGAGAACAAAGACAAAAAGCGGGAAACTGTCAGGGTTTTCCGAGAGGACAAGTGATATTATTCTGGTGGTGATCTGTGCGGTCGTGTTGTTTCTGGTAGCCTATCCGCTATATTATGTTCTGATCGCATCGGTATCGGATCCGTACGACGTGTATGCGGGCAAGACCTTCCTGCTGCCCAGCCAGTTTACCCTGGAAGGCTATAAGGCGGTGTTTGCGGAGCCGCAGATCCTGACGGGACTGCTCAACAGTTTCAAATATACGATCATCGGTACGGTGTTCTCGGTGGTGGTGTTGTATCTGACGGCCTATCCGCTGAGCATCAAGGGGCTGCCGGGACGGAAATTCTTAAGTATCTTTTTTATCATTACCATGTATTTCGGCGGCGGGATGGTCCCGACCTATTTGATCGTCAAGCATACCGGACTGATCAATAACATGTGGGCGCTGTTTTTGCCCGGCGGCGTTGCGGTGGGCAACATGATCATTGTGCGCAATTTCTTCGAGAACAGCATCCCGAAGGAGATGACGGAGGCGGCGCAGATCGACGGCGCTTCCAAGTGGAAGACTTTTATCCAGATCGTAGTGCCCTTAAGCCGCTCCATCATGGCGGTGATGGTAGTGTTCAGCATGGTGGCTTACTGGAACGACTGGTTCACCTCCCTGATCTATCTGCCGTCCCCGGAAAGGGCGCCCCTGCCGCTTGTGCTGCGCAATATCCTGATCAAGAGTTCCGCCAGCGCCAGCCAGGCCAGCACCATCTCCGGCGGGTTTGCGGAGTTAAATAAGATGACGGAGATGATCAAGTTTTCTTCCATTATCATTGCGGCGCTGCCGATGCTTGTCATCTATCCGTTCGTACAGAAGTATTTTGAAAAAGGCTTTATGGCCGGTGCCGTAAAGGGTTAAAAGGTTGATTTGAACAGAAAGGCGGTTTGTGTTATGATAAAATGCAAGGAGCAGAGCAGATGCTTTCAGGGAACAGGCTGTGCAGGCGCAGCGGCGGTGCATGGCAGCAGCAGAAGAATGGCCGGTGTGGCGCTCATTATGGGGCTTTCCTTATCGGTCACGGCATGCGGCGGCAAGGAGTTTGGCCATCATGAAAAGGGAGTGGCCAACCCCGACACGACCCAGACGTCGTTTGCCATCATGGGCGCGCAGAGTGCGCTCAGTCCCGGCTATGACGACAATGTGGTATTAAACGATCTGCAGGCGGATACGGGGATCTCCATCGACTGGACGACCATGAGCGAGTCGCTGGCGGAGCAGGTCAACATCCGGATCGCCGGGGAAGAACTGCCGGATGCCTTTATGGGTGTGGGTTTCAGCAACTATGATATTTCCCGTTACGGGGACGACGGTACTTTTATCGATCTGACGCCCTATCTGACGGAAGAATATATGCCGAACTTGAGCAGGATCTTAGAGGAAAATCCGGATATCCGCAGCGCGATCACCATGGACGACGGTTATATTTACGGTCTTCCGTCGGGAGAGCGCATGGGGACGGCGGGGATCGGCGCGGCGGAGGATTACAGCATCTATTCCGTCCCGCAGTTTTCCATGATCAACAAGGCGTGGCTGGACGATCTGGGGCTTCCCGTTCCCACGACGCTGGATCAGCTGCACACCGCGCTCAAGGCCTTTAAGGACAATGATATGAGTGCGAAATATTACGGCAACGCGGCAGGCAGTACCATTCCCATGAGCACCGGGTTCGACGAGTGGTGCTGGGGACAGAATATTTTTTACGCCGGATTCGGTTTTACCAACTGGCCCAACGATGTCTGCAAGGACCTGGTGCTGCGCGACGACGGCACGGTTGACTTTATCTGTGTGTCGGACGATTACCGCAGGGCGGTGACCTACTTCCATGACTGGTATGCGGAAGGGCTGATGGATCCGGAGATGTTCAGCCAGACGGATTCCCAGCTGATCTCGAAATGCTCTCAGGGTTATGTGGGTGTCGCTACCTGGTGGTACATAGAAGAAGTGATGGGCGATCATGCCGGGGATTATGTGTTCCTGCCGGTCTTAGACGGACCGGACGGTACCCACAATGTGACCATTCGTACCGGCGGCGGGATCGGCAGCGGCAACCTGAATATCACGAAGGCATGCAAAAGCCCGGCCAATCTGCTGAAATTCTTCGACAAGTGGTATGAGCCGGAGAACGTCATGCAGCTGCAGTACGGTCCGATCGGCGTCTACTTTACCGGACAGGATGAGAACGGTGTATGGCAGAGCATTTCGGACGAGGAGAGCCGTGCGCAGTATGGGAAGGGCAGCGGTGAACTGAAAGGCGAATGTGAAGTGGCCGGGCCGAAGCTGATCTTAAGCGACTATTACCAGACCACCTTTAAAATGGAGGACAGAGCCATCGAGCGTCTGACGGATCTGTATGACTACTGGATGCCTTACGTGGATTCTACGGCGACCTATCCGGTGGACTGCGTCTATACCAGCAGGGAGCTTGACGATATCGACTGGTATAAGGCAAGCTTCGAGAGCGCGGTGGCGGAGCAGGAGGGCCTGTGGCTGAAAAACGGCGGCCCCACGGATGAGGAGTGGGAAAGCTATGTCGAACATCTGCGGAATAAATGCGGGATGGATAAGCTGTTAAAAGTCTACCAGGCAGCCTATGACAGATATGCGGGCGTGGAGAACACGAAAGCCAAATGACAGAGGTTAAGGCGGTTCCTTAGAACAGGAGAAGGAGAATTTGAACATGACAAGCCAGATTTTACGGGATGCGAGAAGATACGAGGAGGAAATGGAGCAAAAGATCGCGGCCGAGCCGCGGCCGGATTTTCATCTGTCCGCGCGGGTGGGATGGATGAACGATCCCAACGGTTTCTCCTATTATAAAGGGGAATACCATATGTTCTATCAGTATCATCCGTTCAGCCCCTACTGGGGGCCCATGCACTGGGGCCATGCGGTGAGTACGGATCTGCTGCACTGGAAGCAGTTGCCGGCGGCGCTGGCGCCGGATATGGATTATGACAGGGACGGCTGTTTTTCCGGCAGTGCGGTCGTGATGCCGGACGGCAGACATCTGTTGATGTATACGGGCGTGATTAAGGAGACGCAGAAGGACGGCAGCAACAGGGAAGTGCAGACGCAGTGCATCGCGGTGGGAGACGGCCTCGACTATGAGAAGTATGCGGGCAATCCGGTACTGGACAGTAAGCAGCTTCCGGAAAACGGCAGCCGGTTTGACTTCCGTGATCCCAAACTGTGGCGGACGGAGGACGGTACCTACCGCTGCGTGGCGGGCAACTGTACGCCGGAGCATGACGGACAGATCCTTCTTTACAGCAGCCCGGACGGATTTGCGTGGAAATTCGAGCGGATCCTGGCCTCCAACCAGGGCCGCTTCGGCAGGATGTGGGAATGCCCGGACTTCTTTATGCTGGACGGTAAGGCAGTGCTGATCACCAGCCCCCAGGATATGATGCCCCAGGGGTTTGAGTACCATAACGGAAACGGGACGCTGTGCCTGCTCGGGACCTTTGACGAGGAGACGGAAGAATTTCATGAGGAAGCCAACCAGGCCATCGATTACGGCATCGATTTCTATGCGCCCCAGACGGTGGTTGCGCCGGACGGACGGCGGATCATGATCGGCTGGATGCAGAACTGGGATACCTGTAACCTGCACGCGCCGAGCCGTCCGTGGTTCGGGCAGATGAGCCTGCCGCGGGAACTGTCCGTGCGAAACGGCCGCCTGTATCAGCAGCCGGTCCGGGAGATAGAGGCCATGAGAGGGGAGAAGGTCACCCATGAGAACGTGACCTTCACGGATATCATCCGGCTTAACGGGGTGAAGGGGCGCAAGATCGATATGGAGCTGCAGATCCGTCCGGCGGATGCGGAGAAGATTTACCGGAAGTTTGCGGTGCGCTTCGCCCAGGACGACACTTACCAGACCTCAGTCAGCTTCCGGCCCTATGAGTCCATCCTCAAGATCGACCGCAAGCATTCCGGTTCCAGACGGGCCATCATCCACCAGCGCCGTTGTCTGGTGAGCGGCAGTGACAGCCGGAAAGGGATCCTTAAGATCCGTCTCATCCTGGATCATTTCAGCGCGGAGGTCTTCGTCAACGACGGAGAGTATGCGCTCTCGGCCACTCTCTATACGGATATTGCCGTGGACGGTATTTCTTTCTTTGCGGATGGTCAGGTGACGATGGATGTGGTACACTATACGTTGAAGGATGCGTAGAGGAACGCGTGGCCAATTTCCAGGGAAGAACTGCAGGGTACATGGCAGATCATTCTTCGTATGGAGTGATGATATTGCAGAAGCGTTCTGCGTAGGGAAGGAGTAGACAGACTATGAAAAATTACGATGTGATCGCACTGGGAGAACTGCTGATCGATATGACGGACAACGGCGTGTCAGGACAGGGCAACACGCTTTTCGAGGCCAATCCGGGCGGCGCGCCCTGCAATGTGCTGGCCATGCTGACGAAGCTTGGCCAAAAGACGGGCTTTATCGGCAAGGTAGGGGAAGACCTGTTCGGACGGAAACTGAAAGCTGTGCTGGAGGAGGTGGGCATTGATACTGCCGGCCTGTGCATGGACAAGGACGCCAGGACGACGCTTGCGTTTGTGGAGACGAAGGAGGACGGCGACAGAGACTTCTCCTTCTACCGGAATCCGGGTGCGGATATGCTGCTTCGCAAAGACGATATCCGCCCGGAACTGCTCGCGCAGACGAAGCTGTTTCATTTCGGAACGCTGTCCATGACCCACGATGCGGTGCGGGAGGCTACGAAATTTGCCGTGGCATATGCGAAGGAGGAGGGCGCGGTGATCTCTTTTGACCCGAATATCAGAGAACCTCTGTGGGAGTCCATGGATCTGGCCAGGCAGCAGGTTGAGTATGGCCTTGGCATGTGCGATATCCTGAAGATCTCCGACAACGAGATCACATGGCTGACCGGGGAGGAAGATTACAGTGCAGGCGTCCGGAAGATCAGAGAGCGTTATGAGATCCCGCTGATCCTTGTCTCCATGGGCAAAGAGGGCAGCCGGGCCTATTATAAGGATATGATGGTGGAGAGGGCCGCTTTCGTGCAGAAGAATACCATCGAGACTACGGGCGCCGGCGATACCTTTATGGCCTGTGTGCTGCATAAGGTCCTGCAGGTGGGACTGGATGCCTTCACGAAAGAGCAGCTTGATGAGATGCTGACCTTCGCCAATGCGGCCGCGTCCCTGATCACCACCAGGAAGGGCGCGCTGCGGGTGATGCCTGGTGGGAGTGAGATCCGGGAACTGATGGCAAACGGATAAGAGATCAAAATAAAAAAGCACTGAATTTGCATTTTTATACAAAGTGTAGTAAGATACGCTTTGAGACTGGAAGAAAGGTGCAGATATATCATGAAAGAATTAAAAGCAGTAAATAACAAGATCAATCTATTCGTTCCCGGCCGGCTCTGTCTCTTTGGGGAACACAGTGACTGGGCAGGACTTCAGAAGAGCATCAATTCAGGTATCGTCCCGGGTTATGCGGTGGTTACCGGTATCGAGCAGGGAATTTACGGAACGGCTGAGAAAGCCGATGTCTTTTCTGTTACCAGTAAGCTTCCGGAATATCATGGATCGTCCTTTTCATGTGAGATGGATATGAACAAGCTGCGTGCGGCGGCCAGGGAGGGAGGGTTCTTTTCCTATGTTGCCGGAGTGGCTTCCTATATCTGCGAATGGTACCATGTCGGTGGTATGCATCTGGAGATCACGGATATGTCGCTTCCCATGAAAAGCGGTTTGTCGTCTTCTGCGGCGATCTGTGTAATGGTGGCCAAAGCTTTTAATAAACTGTATGATCTGCATTTAAATACGCTGGGTCTGATGAATATTGCTTATTGGGGTGAGCAGAGGACGCCTTCCAGATGCGGGCGTCTGGATCAGGCGTGCGCTTTCGGCGTGAATCCTGTTATTATGACATTTGACGGTAACGAACTGGATGTGGAGAGGATCACGGTGAGGAGGCCTCTTTATTATGTGTTTGCGGATCTGATGGCCGGTAAGGATACCGTAAAGATCCTGGGTGATCTGAACCGGGCGTATCCCTTTGCCCACAATGAGATGGAAATAAGGCTCCATGAGGCTCTGGGAGAAGATAACCAGAAGATAACGGGCAGGGCGATCTCCTATATCTCACAGGGAGACGCAAAGAAACTGGGGGCGCTGATGACAGAGGCGCAGGCTCTTTTTGATGAGAAAGTGGCTCCCATGTGCCCGGAAGAGCTGACGGCTCCCGTGCTGCACAATATCCTGAATGATTCGACGGTAAAGAGTCTTACGTACGGTGCGAAGGGGGTAGGGTCCCAGGGAGACGGGACGGTTCAGTTTCTCGCAAGAGATGAAGATACACAGGCGCAGCTGATCACATATTTGCATAAAGAAAAGGGAATGACGGCGTATGCTCTGACGCTTCGGCCGAGTGCGGCAGTACGCAAGGCGGTGATCCCCGTAGCCGGCTTTGGAACCCGCCTCTATCCGGAGACAAGGGGCGTGAAGAAAGAATTCTGTCCGGTGGTGGACAAGGACGGACTGGTGAAGCCGGCGATCCTAGTATTGTTGGAAGAGCTCGATCAGATTGAGATAGAGGAGATCTGCCTGATTCTGAATAGGGAAGAGAAGAATTACTATGAAGACTTCTTTATGAAACCATTGCCTCTGGAGCACTACAATAAATTGTCCAAGGACATGAAAGCCTATGAGGATAAGATCCGGAAGATCAGCAAGAAGCTGCGCTTCGTTTTTCAGGAGGAACAGAAGGGGTTTGGACATGCCGTGTACCAGTCCCGGGATTTTGCGGCCGGGGAGCCGGTCCTTCTTCTTCTGGGAGATACGATCTATCAGAGCAATAACGGTACGGCATGTACCAGACAGCTGTTGGATGCCTATGAACAGGTGGGACAGCCTACGGTAGCGGTTCATGCGGTTGCGTTGGAAGACGTCGTGCATTATGGAATCTTCAGTGGTGTCTGGGAGAATAAGGAGGAGACGATACTGAAGCTGACTGCGATCTCGGAGAAGCCGTCCTGTGAGAATGCGAAAGACTATCTGGCGGTATCCTCGAGGAAACAGGCGGAGAATTACTATGCTGCGTTCGGGACCTATGTGATCACAAAGGATGTATATGATCGCCTGGAATATGCCGTTGAGCGTGAGATCGTAAACGATAAGGGTGAAGTCGAACTGACGGATGCACTGGATTATGTACGGAAAGAGAAGGGAATGATGGCGTTTATTCCGGACGGGAAGTCTTACGATATCGGAAATGCGGCAGCATACCGGAAAACGGTGACGGAATTTGGAAAACAATAGATGATTTTCGTCTGCCAGGGTGCTAAGAGCATTTTATACGCATATATATTTTAAGAAGAAACCAACAGGATCGTGATATGCGTATCTTCTATTTTAATGCTAATAGCTATAAGATCAAAACAGACAAAAACAAGATCTGTCTCATTACCAGGGCGATCGCTGTCATGACAGCGGTTGCCTTGTTTTGCTGCTTAGTGACAGACGCTCATGCCGGGGAAAAGGAGCAGCAGGATCCGTCCCTGCAGCTGTACGCGCAGTCGGCGGTTCTTATGGACGCGCAGTCAGGCCGCATCCTGTATGGAAAGAACGCGCAAGACGTCCTGCCGATGGCGAGCACGACGAAGATCATGACATGCATTCTGGCGTTGGAATATGGAAACCCGGAAGAAATCGTGGAGGTGTCCTCCTATGCGACGAGCATGCCAAAAGTGAAGTTGTATGTGAGACAGGGGGAAAAATACAGGCTTAAGGATCTGCTCTATTCACTGATGCTGGAATCCCATAACGATTCAGCAGTGGTGATCGCGGAAGCGGTGGGAGGAAGCGTGGAGGGATTTGCCGCGATGATGAATCAAAAGGCAAGGGACATAGGGTGCTATGATACCTATTTTATTACGCCGAATGGTTTGGATGCGGTGGTCAATGACAACGGCCGGATCCATTCCACGACGGCGCGGGACTTGGCGAAGATCATGGCTTACTGTGTGACGGATTCTTCTGCAAAGGAACAGTTTCTGGAGATTACCAGAACTTCCGGTTATGATTTTACGGACGCGGACGGTAAAAGAAGCTTTCACTGCAACAATCATAATGCGTTTCTGGGTATGATGAAAGAAGCGCTTTCGGGAAAGACAGGTTTTACGAACAATGCGGGATACTGCTATGTGGGCGCTTTAGAGAGTGAAGGGAGGATCTTTACGGTCGCGCTTCTGGCCTGCGGATGGCCGAATAACAGAAGCTATAAGTGGAGTGATATGAAGCAGCTTGCCGCCTATGGCATGGAACGCTATCATTACAGGGATATTCATGAGGACAGGGAATTTGAGGATATTCTGGTCATAAACGGAATTGATGCGTGTTCAGGAAAACCGTATGCGGACGCCTACGTATCGGTCAGGGTGGATGACAGGGGAGAGAAGGAGTTATCCTGTCTGCTTGCGGAAACGGATCGGATCGAAGTGAAGACACAGATCGAGAAGAAACTGCAGGCTCCGGTCGTGGAAAATACGGAGGTTGGCACCGTATGCTATTACCTGAACGGGGATCTGATCAGAAGATATCCCGTGGTGACGACAGGGCAGGTAGAGGAACGGACTTACGGATATCTGTGTAAATATCTGTTGGATCTTTTTTTACTTTAAACGCGGGAAATTATGTTACAGAGGGACTTTTTTTAACATTTTCTTGGCATGTTTGTTGAAAATTTTTGGAAAAGTATCTGGTAGAGCGGAAGATTGTGTGGTATACTACTTTCGTGTGTTATGCAATTGTTATAATTATTTAGTATTATAATAAATGGAGGGCTGAAAAATGAGTACTACTTCTCAAGCGAGTCAAAGAATCAAT
>CANOCU010000068.1 GCA_947564645.1 uncultured Lachnospiraceae bacterium | reverse complement strand
TCCTTCGAAGTTGGCGTAAACTCTCCGGTGTCCACCAAAGTACAGTTTGACGGACGAATATGTACCTCAATAATATATACAAAACAAATCAGTCATTTATAGTTATTTTGTATATATTATATTTAGTTTCTTATACAGTGTCAATCTTTTTCGCCATTTCACGTACAGTCAATGCAGTCCGTCAAACTGTACTTTGGCGGACTCCTGTCCGCCCTTCTCCCATACCTGCTTAAATCCCCTGTGCATTCGTCGAAAACTGCTTTACATTAACCTGTAATTTGATATAATATGGTTGTATAAATGAGGTTATTAAACATATTTTTATTTTTATTATGGAAAAAGAAAGTACACTCTGGTATAATTCAATTATATGTGGGTGACAGGAGGGACCGAAATGAGGAACAAAAACGACAAAATATTACAAAGTATCGGAAAAATGGAGCCTGTTGACGGCGGCCAGGAAGCACTTGAGATTCAGAAGCGCCTGAATGAAGGAAGAGACAAATTCAACCAGTTAGTCGGCGGCATCTGTAAATCCGTCATGCAGATCAGCGCTCTCGACCTTGCCATGGGCGACAGCACCGATAAGATGGGATATATCAGCAACACTGTTAAACATATTTCTGAGACGGTTGTTCATGCCTCCCAGATGACAGAAGAGAACATGAACGAAGTGGTAAACGCGCATGAGGGGTTTGCCGAGTCTATCGCTCAGGTTTCTTCTGCCGCCGGATCCATCATGGATGATATGGAAGCAAGCAGCCGTGAGATTTCTTCTATCGTGGAAGAGTCCCAGTTTACCATCGATAAATCCGACCAGATGAAGGATGATATGCAGGAACTGCTTGAGATCATCAAAGGCATGAATGAAGTGATCAAGGGCATCAATTCCATATCCGCACAGACCAATATGCTTGCTCTGAATGCATCGATCGAAGCTGCCAGAGCCGGTGAAGCAGGCAAGGGATTCGCCGTCGTCGCAGAACAGATCAGAAGCCTGGCAGACGAGACAAAGCAGCTGACCGGCAATATGGACGGTTTCGTTGCCAAGATCGAGGCTGCCTCCAAGATGAGCTGTGAAAGCCTTGACCATACCGTAGTAGAACTGGAAGCAATGCGTGAGAACCTGAATAAGGTACTCTCCAACAACGAGCGCAATGTATCCAATATCGTCAATATAACCGATTCCATCACCACGATTGCGGCTACCAGTGAGGAGATCTTCAGTGCCGTTACCAATGTACAGGATTCGATGGTCCGTCTGCGTGAAGAATGTGTTTCTCTGAATGAGCAGTCCGAAATGCTTGGCAATGTATCCGAAGACCTTAAGGTTAATATGCGCCCTGTTTCCGTCATCGAGAAGGATCTGGATGATTCTGCGAAACTGATGGGCAGCATGGTTCAGGATGTTTTCTATATGCTCAGCAACCGGCAGTTCATAGCGAATGTCCAGAATGCGATCACCGCGCATCAGAACTGGTTAAAGACATTGAGCACCATGGTAAAAGACAGAGAATGCGTGCCGCTTCAGACCGACGATACCAAATGTGCCTTCGGACATTTCTATTATGCCATGAATCCTCGCAATAAGATGATCGCTCCACTCTGGAACGGATTAGCTGAGAAGCATCGCCGTTTCCACGGATATGGTAAGAATGTTATCGTTGCTATCAAGAATCAGGATTATGCAAGAGCTGAGAGCGAATACAGATCTGCCGTAAAGCTTTCGGAAGAACTGATCAGTGATTTTAAGAAGATCGTTGAGAACGCAGAAGCGCTTGAGAAAGAACACCTGAAAGTATTTGCAGAATAAGGTGTCTGCAGAATAACATACCAGAAAATATAAAAGAGGATACATTGCCGGCAGTGCACCGGTCATGTATCCTCTTTTTTCAGGTCATTTTCTATCAGTTCGTCACTTCCTGTCAGTTCTTAAAGCTGTGTATCGGAGCCGGGATCCTTCCTCCACGATTCACAAATGCCTCGCAGGAAAAACGGTTGACCGGCATAATCGGCGCATATCCGAGCAGACCGCCAAATTCTACCGTCTCTCCCACACCCTTGCCGATCACCGGGATGAGACGCACCGCCGTTGTCTTCTGGTTGACCATGCCGATCGCCATCTCATCCGCAATAATGCCGGATATAGTCGCTGCACTGGTATCACCGGGAATTGCGATCATATCCAGTCCCACCGAACAGACACAGGTCATGGCTTCCAGTTTCTCCAAGGTCAGCGCTCCTGCCGTCACCGCATCGATCATTCCCTGGTCCTCGCTGACCGGAATAAATGCGCCGCTCAAACCGCCGACATAAGACGAAGCCATCACACCGCCCTTTTTCACCTGGTCATTCAACAGCGCAAGCGCAGCCGTCGTACCGGGCGCCCCGGCATGCTCCAGTCCGATCTCACACAATATGTCCGCCACCGAATCCCCTATAGCCGGTGTCGGCGCAAGTGAGAGATCGACAATGCCAAAAGGCACATTCAGACACCGGGAAGCCTCTTTCGCCACAAGCTGACCCACCCGTGTCACCTTGAATGCCGTCTTCTTAATCGTCTCGCAAAGTACCTCAAAATTCTCTCCCCTGACCTTTTCCAACGCGGTTTTGACTACACCCGGTCCGCTTACACCTACATTGATGACCTTATCCGCCTCCGTCACGCCGTGGAATGCTCCTGCCATAAACGGATTATCATCCGGCGCATTACAGAAGACCACCAGCTTTGCACAGCCCAGAGAATCCGCCTCTTTCGTCTCCTCCGCAGTCTGCAGGATCACCTCTCCCATCAGCTTCACCGCATCCATGTTGATGCCGGTCTTCGTAGAACCAACATTGACCGAACTGCAGACTCTTTCCGTCACAGACAACGCTTTCGGGATAGAACGGATCAGCATTTCGTCCGCCTTCGTCATCCCCTTGGAAACTAAGGCCGAATATCCGCCGATAAAATTCACCCCGACTTCATGCGCAACCTTATCCAGTGTATTGGCGATCGAGACGAAATCCTCCGGTGTCCTGCAGGCCGCACCGCCGATCAGAGAAACCGGTGTGACCGATATCCTCTTATTGACGATCGGAATCCCGTATTCACCGGATATGTATTCTCCTGTCGCAACCAGATCTTTAGCCGCATCGTAGATCTTATGATAAATTTTCTCATTGACCAACTTCAGATCCGCATCGATGCAATCCAGCAGACTGATCCCCAATGTGATCGTCCTCACATCCAGATTCTCTTTCTCTATCATTTCATTTGTTTCCGCTACTTCGAATATATTGATCATTCTTGCACCTCCATGTCATCTTTGACACAAATTCCCATGAAAAGTATGGTGCAAGTATTCATTACATAGTCTTTCTTTTCATACTTTACACCATCCCATTCCTGCTCAGTCCTTGAATTTGGCACAGACGCAGCTCTGCATCTGAACTTAGCTCAAATTCTGTGCATCTGATTAAAGATCTCCTCTTTCTGGCACTTTATGATAACGCCAATGCTCTCGCCAAGCTGCTCTAACTCCCTGGCGATGACAGCGAAATCTTTGGAGGTCTGATTCGTATCCACGATCATCATCATGTTGAAATATCCCTGTACGATTGTCTGGGAAATATCAAGTATATTGATCTGGTTCTCCGCCAGATAGGTACACACTCTGGCAATGATCCCCACCGTATCCTTACCTACCACTGTTATGATTGTTTTCTTCATAGTCTCCTCCGTTCTTTCTGCTCCGTTCTTTCTCATGGCTCATGAAATACAAGTTAATTCCGGATCATCTGCCTATATCTCCAGCATCTGGGAAACTTCGCTCCGTTTCGCCACATACAGCGGAAAATCCTCCGCCTTATACCCTGTGTCCGACATCGTCACTTCCACTCTGACCGTCTCATAGGCAAGCTCCGGCAGATTGTTTTCCTGACTCAGATGTCCCAGCACCACCGCCTGCATATGATCATGCAGCAGCCTGCTGAGCAGTTTTCCTGCGGCCTCATTGGATAGATGTCCCTTTTTACCCAGAATCCTCTGTTTCAGGTAATAAGGATAAGGCCCCACCTGAAGCATATTAACATCATGGTTCGCCTCCAGATAGAGCAGATCCAGATCCCGCAGGCATTCCACCGTATAATCATTATAGCAACCCAGATCAGTAATGACTCCGATCTTCTTCTTATCATGACTGATTCGATAAGCAACCGGCTCCGCCGCATCATGAGAAGTCCTTATCGGATAAAGCGTCACGTCCTTCACCGTCAGCTTCTCGTCCGCCCTTACATAGTGAAGCAGCTCTTCATCGATCGTTCCCAGGGAATGATTCGCCCTTACCGCCCCGATCGTTCCTCCCGTGCCATAGACAGGCACCCCGTATTTCCTTGCCAGAACCCCCAGACCGCTGATATGATCCGCGTGTTCATGCGTCAGGAAGATACCGTCAATATCCCGCATCCGGATTCCCAACTCCTGCAATCCCGCTTCCACCCGCTTTCCGCTGATCCCCACATCTATCAGCAAATGCGTGGTGTCCGTTCCGACATAAACACAATTTCCACTGCTGCCACTGGCTATACTGCATAATCTCATATTCTTTATCTTTTCTTTCCGTAATCTTTTCTTCCTGTGATCATGGCTACCGCCGCCAGTAAATCTCGATCACATCCCCGCTTCTGATCTCTTCCATATACTGCGCATCCCTGCCGTTAAGTCTTGTCACAATACCGCTTCCCTGGGGCCTGGACAGATCAAACTCGATCCGCTCGAAAACATCCACGAATACATACGACTCTTTTCCTATAAGGTGCACCGGGTCTCCGTTGACCGTCACATAAACCGACTGTCCGGATGCCTCCCGGGCTTCCTGCGCCCCGGGCGCCTCCGCCGCCGGATCACTGCCCTGCTGCCCCTCTGTACCGCCTTCCGCAGCATTCTGACCTGCCTTCTTCTCTTCTATGTCCTCACCACTGCCGGCCCCTGTAGAAACGCTTTCCTCTGTATCGATACCATTCTCTAAGCCGTCTCCATCTTCATATGCCCGGACAGCTGCCCTTGCACCCGCTTCTTCACTCTTCTGATAGGTTCCGTCATCTTCCGGCAGTTCCTCGAAAGTCTCTGCCATCTCATTCTCATACCGCTCTCTGTCAGACAGCTGCAGTTCTTCCATCGTCCAGACAACGGAAAAGTTCTCATATACCTTACTGTCCATATCTGCCAGTTTATTATTGACATAGATGTTCATCTCCTGATTGATGATCACATCCATAAACTCGGCAACCTGACGCACCGTATAATAATTCAGGATCTCAATGGAATCTCCTTCCTGGATGCTGTAATAGCCGGACTGCAGCTCGCCGTTGACACTGGCAAACTTGGGCAGATCGACCTGCATGTCATTCACCTCTACCCGCATCACCGCACCGTATTCCGGCAGCTGTTCAATATCCAGATGGGCTGCCTCGCCGGCCGTCGATTCCACCACTTTGATCTGATCGTTGGCATGGATCGGAGTATGAATGTCCGCCTCATTTCCATTGACACTGATCACTGCCGATTCCCCCAGTGCGCCCCTTGTGATACGCGGCTTTCCATTGACCGTATAATTCAACTCCCTGCCGCGTTTGGGGAACAATCCGTCATTGGCAAACTCCGCCTGCATGGCGGCATCAACAACCGCCACTTTGTTATTATCATAGATCTTGATTCGCTGATCGTTAAAATACACGAAAATGAAATTGTTGCTCTGTTCATAAAAGCTCAGGCAGATGCCGATCGGCGTGACCATCAGGGAATCCTTCCTGGCATCTTCTTCCAGAAACTCTATGTTCTGCATGACTTCCTCGCCACGCACTGCCACTCTTTCCTTCTGAATGGATAGTCTGTCCGCAAGCGCTGCCGTATAACCGGGCAGCATACCACCGCCGCCCACCACGAAAACTGCACTGACTGCCTTGCCTCCGTTTAACTCCTTGATCTTATCCGCTACCCTGGTCGTCATATCCCGGATCATCTCCGAAGTTACTTCCTCGACCTCCACCGCGCTGATCGTCTGGGACAATCCCATAATATCCTTATATTCTATCTGCTCTTTGACCCCGGTCTCGCGCTTGATCTGCTCCGCAGTCGCAAAATCTACCAGACAGTGCTTTGCGATCACTTCGGTCAGACTGTCCCCGGCCACAGGTATCATACCATACGCGATAATGCTTCCGTCCTTCGTAATGGAGATATCCGATGTGCCCGCTCCCACATCGACCAGGGCAATATTGAGCATACGATACATCTCGGGAATTGCCACCTGGATCGCCGCGATAGGCTCCAATGTCAGATTGACTACATCCAGTCCCGCCAGATCAACCGCCTTGTACAGACCATCCACCACGTCCTCAGGAAGAAAGGTTGCAATAATATCCGCACCGATACTTCCTGCACGATGTCCTTCCAGATTTCCCATTGCATAGCCGTTCATATAATAGCGTACGACGGAATATCCGACACAGTAAAACTTCATATCAGAGTCGTGCTTTTCCAGAAATTCTTCATAGGCCTTCTCCACTCCCAGTGAATCAAGCGCATAGATATCCTCTCCGCCTACTTCTCTGTCACCTTCCAGCTCCGTATCCACTCTGACTGTGACCGTACGCAGCACACGCCCCGCAGCGGCAATGCAGACATCCTTTAATGTCCTGCCGATCCGCTGTTCCAATTCGGCCTTCACATCACTGATCGTTGCACCGACTTTGTAGATATCGTGGATCTGCCCGTCCAGCATCGCTCTCGTCCTATGCTCCCTGACGCTCTGTGAGACTACATAAAATTTTTCACCCACACGATAACCGACCGTACCAACCACGCTTCTCGTCCCGATATCCAGTCCAAAGATTAATTTCCCCGGAAATTTCATTGTTTCTGACACAAGTCTTCCCCCAGTTTCTCATCTATTTGTCTGTAAACCTGTTCCAGTGTCCCGTTATTCTCAATGACCACGGAACAATGCCTGTAAAATGCTTCTTCCGACAGCTGTTCCTGCATGATCTTGTCGATCTTCCCGTCACTGTATCCTCTGTCTTCCTTCAGTCTTCTTCTTCTGATCTCAATATTCGCGTGAATGTACCACATCTCATCCACAATCTGCTCATATCCGTCCTCGATCAGAAGCGCCGCCTCTATAAATAAATATTGCAGCTTTCCCTCTCTCTTCGCCTCATCAATGACCCTCGTAATATAGGACTTCACCGCCGGATGCACGATCTTATTCACACTGATAAGCGCCTCTTTATCACCAAAGATCCGGGCCGCCAGCCCAGCCTTGTCGATCCTGCCGTCCGCCGCCAGGATCTCCTGTCCAAACAGTTCCACGATCTGTTTATAGCAGATCCCACCCGGTTCTTCCAACTCATGCGCTGCCTGATCCGCCATCATGACACGACAGTCCGCTCTCTTTCCCAGATAGTCCAGTACCCGGGTCTTTCCTGCTCCGACACCGCCCGTAATGCCGATCACTCTCATATGGTTCCCGTTCCTTTCCTCTCCTGAGCAGACCCTTACCGCATTCTACTTACTCTCATACCAGTCCGTTCCCGTATTCATGTCCACTTCCAGCTTTACCGCCAGATCGGCCGCCTGCTCCATCTCCTCGGCCAGAATACGGCGCACCTGTTCCTCCTCTTCCTTCCAGGTCTCGATCAGTAATTCATCATGTACCTGAAGGATCAGCCTGGATCGCAGGCCCTCTGCGTGCAGCCGCTCCCAGACCCTGATCATCGCAATCTTCATGATATCGGCCGCCGTTCCCTGGATCGGTGAATTCATGGCAACCCGCTCGCCAAAGGAACGCTGCATGAAATTACCGGACGATAATTCCGGGATCGGCCTTCTGCGGCCATACATTGTCGTTACATACCCTTTGTCCCTGGCGCTTTCCACCATGGTATCCAGAAACCTCTTGACGCCCGGATAAGTCTGGAAATACTGCTCGATATATTCCGCGGCCTCCTTCCTGGTTATGCTCAGATCCTGGCTTAAGCCAAAGGAACTGATGCCGTAAACAATGCCGAAATTCACCGCCTTGGCATTGCGCCTCTGCAGATCCGTCACTTCCTCAAAAGGCGTATGGAACACTTTGGAGGCCGTGATCCGGTGAATATCCTCGTCCATCTTGTACGCTTCGATCAACTGTTCATCTCCCGACATATGGGCCAGAATCCGCAGCTCGATCTGGGAATAATCCGCATCCACAAACAGATACCCGTCCATCGGCACGAACACTTTGCGGATCCTTCTGCCAAGTTCCATCCGCATCGGGATGTTCTGCAGATTCGGCTCCGTGGAACTGATCCTTCCTGTCGCCGTGATTGTCTGGTTAAAAGTTGAATGGATCCTGCCGTCTTCACCGATGCAGGTAAACAATCCCTCCGCATAAGTTGATTTTAGCTTAACAAGTCCCCTGTATTCCAGAATATCCGATACGACAGGATATTCCGGAGCCAGCTTCTCCAACACATCCGCTGCGGTTGAATAGCCGGTCTTCGTCTTCTTGCCGCCCGTGATCCCCATTTTCCCGAACAGCACCTCCCCGAGCTGCTTCGGAGAATTGATATTAAATTCACAGCCCGCCTGCTCGTAAATCGACTGTTCCAGTTCCAGGATCCTGCCAGTAAGTGCCTCCCCATACGCCTTCAATTCATCCGGCTTCACAAGCACACCGTACTGCTCCATCTCATACAGCACTCTTGTAAGCGGCATCTCAATCTCATACATCAGGGCATCCATTCCCTGTTCAACAAGCCTCTCACGCAGAAGCGGCGCCACCGCCAGGCATACATAGGCATTATAACAGGCAAACTCAGCCAGTTTCTCCGGATCCTTCTCCCAGGTCTCGGCATAAGAGGCCTTACCGCAGACCTGACTACGTTCCGGCACGGTAAGCTCCAGATATTCATTTGCGATGTCTGCTGCCGTATAGTCACTTTTCAACGGATTCAGAAGATATGCCGCTAACAGAATGTCAAAATAATGCCGTTCCCTGTAAGGAAGCATGACATCCTTCTCCTCCATACTCTGGTCCGTCTCCAGAAACGGATACTGTCTCTTGCAGTCAAACAGGCTCAGCCTGCATGAACTGCACGAGCCTAACCGCGCGATCTTATCCTGCAGATATTGTGCCGTCACCAGACCCTGGCAGGGAATAAAACGTACCTTTTCTTTGTGAAGCGCCACCGCAACTCCCACAAGATCCTGCGTTCTCGCCCCATCCGCCAGCACGGCTATTCCCACTTCTTTCCGGTTATCCGCTTCTTCTGCCTGATGCGCCGGCTGTCCCTGTCCTGTACACTCTGCAAACAGCGCTTCTGCCTCCGCGAGCTCCGTGACCTGTCCGAAATAATCTGTCTGAATATTCGCTACCGTCATATCATTCTCAAATCTTGACAGCAGATTCCGAAATTCCAGCTGCTTACACAGCACATAAGCTTCCTCTGTATAGAAATTACCAACTCTGGCGTTATCAAAGCTATACGCAATATCGCTGTTTACGTTGATCGTTGCCAACGTCTTACTAAGCCTTGCCAGATCCTGATTATTGATCAAAGATTCTTTGACCGCTTTCCTGGTGATCTCCTCTATATGATCGTAAATATTGTCCAGAGATCCAAACCGCACCATCAGCTCCGTAGCCGTTTTCTCACCCACCTTCGGCACTCCGGGAATGTTGTCCGCCGTATCTCCCATCAGAGCCTTCAGATCGATAAACTGAATCGGGTCAACCTGATATCTGCTCTCAACATCCTTCGCATAATAATCTTCGATCTCTGTCTTACCGCCCCTGGTCTTGGGGATTCTGACTTTTATATGCTCCGTCGCGACCTGCAGCAGATCCCTGTCCCCCGACACGAGCGCCACTTCCATCCCTTCCCGTTCTCCGCGCTTCGCGATTGTTCCCAGGATATCATCCGCCTCCAGGCCTGCCTTTTCCACAGTACAGATGCCCATCGCCTGAAGCATCTGTTTCATGACAGGCACCTGTTCCCTGAGTTCCTGCGGCATCGGTTTTCTCGTGCCTTTATATTCTTTATAGATCTCATGCCGGAAAGTCGGCGCATGTACATCAAAGGCTACCGTCAGATAATCCGGCCTTTCTTCCTCCACGATCTTAAACATGATATTCAAAAACCCATATACCGCATTGGTATGCAGTCCCTGGCTGTTCGACAGATCCGGAACGCCGTAAAAGGCTCTGTTTAAGATGCTGTGTCCATCTATCAATACAAGTTTCTGACTCATGATAATCCCCTGCCTCTCTTCTTTCTCTCAGGCTCCCTACAACCGGAACACCACACATAAAGCGATGATGATCGCTGCCGCCACCGCAGCCTCCAGGCAGTATAGGATATACAACAACGTCCGGTGTACCCTGATGCGGTGCTCCGCGCCGCCCAGTTTAATAAGCAGTTCGTCCTGTAAATTGAAATTATTACCCGTCTCCAGCCGTTCCAGCCCTTCGGTCACCAGTAACTGGATCGTCAGCTCTTCTTCACACTCCGGACAACTTTCCACATGCTCCAGAAATTCTTCCAGATAGCTGCCGCCCAGTTCGTCCTGTAAAAAGGAAGGTATATTTTTCTCTGCTTCTTTACAGTTCATACGCACACCACATCTTTCCCTGAGAATGTGTCCATCCTATTATGTGCCACACAGATTTAATTATATACCATAAGCATACCGTTTGAAAAGTATGAAAAGATTTCTTTCCTATAAAGTCAAAAGAGCCGACTCCTTTCCGGAATCGGCTCTTCCTCAAAACTCTGTCAAAATATAGGCTACTGCGCAGGCACAGCCTCTTCCGGCGCCGCTTCACCTGTCGGTTCACTTACCGGTTCAGCCGCCGGCTGCACCGTTGCCACACCGTTCTGATCCACCACATAGTTTACACCCTCGACCGTTACCGTCACATTCCTCTGTAATGCACCATTTTCATCATGATAATAAGTATTGCCGTCCGGTCGGACCACCAGCCCTCTCTGCATGACCGCGTTCTCATCGAAATAGTAATCGACTCCCTCGATCGTCACATCTTCCCGCAGTGCATGTCCATCCTTCGTCGCCAGGAAATATCTGCCGGTCTCATCCTCAAACCAACATCCCTTCTGCACAAAACCATTCTCGTCGAGATGATATTTTCTGTCTTCCCAGGTCACCCAACAGGAACGCTGCATCCTGTAATTGGCATAAAACACCTGCCTGTCCCCGCGGGGCGCAAACCCGTCCGCCACGATAATAGACGAATAATCCTTAAATTGATAATTCATATCCACCCTGGTCGGGATTCCCGGCACGCTGCCATGTGATGTATTCTGCCAGAAGGAAGCTCCTTCGTACTGCAGAGCATCCGCATACTGTGCAACCCATTTATCATATCTGATGTCACCGATCTTATTCTGGAACATGTTCTTGCTGGAGTAAACGACCGGATGATAACCATTCGCCTCTACCGTGGAACAGAATGTGTTGATCAACGCCTGAAGCTGCTCCTGAGACATATTCTTATGACAGGGATCCTCTATATCGTAAACCACCGGATAGCTGACCGTATAGTTGCCGATCCACTGCATCAGAAGATTTGCTTCATTCTGTGCCTGCTCCACCGTCGTTGCATACGAATACAGATAGACTCCCGTCCTCAGCCCTGCTGCACTGGCCCCCTGCATATTGACGTCAAAGTACGGATCCACACCGGAATTCGTACTTCCCGCCTTGATAAATACGAAACTGACTCCGGAGGAAGGCACCTGGCTCCAGTCAATCGCCAGATTATGTTTCGAAACATCGATCCCTCTCGCAATAGAGCTGCCGGCTCCGATCGCCTGTACCTGCTGTACCGGAACAAACATCAGGGCTGCCGCCGCACACAATGCTGCTACTTGCTTAATACCTCTTCTTATCTTCAATTTCCCATTGTTCTCCTTTATCGTTCTCTTTTGAATTGTTTCGAATTTATTACAATATATTACTTTTTTTAACAATCCTTTACAAATATATCATAATTTTGCAAAGATGTACAGCATAAAAAGGTACAAGTTTTCTTTGAGTTTTTTTCTGAAAAAGCTTGTCATTTATCTGTATATATGCTATCATATAGCTCGGTTGTTGAATTGTTCAATAGGCCGGCGTGTCGGAATGGCAGACGAGGCAGACTCAAAATCTGTTGTGGGCAACCACGTATGGGTTCAAGTCCCATCGCCGGCATTATTTTACAGGAGATCGAAATGTTGTATAACAGCATTTCGATTTTTGTTTATGACACAAAAATAACTCCTGCCAACAAAGCAGCAGGAGTTACCCCAAGTAATCGTCAGAATAAAGGCACTTCTTCTCACAATTATGGTCACAGCTTCTCAAACAGATCAAAGCAGTCAAAGGTCGCGAAGTAATCCTTCGTTGTCTCGGCGCGCCTGATCAGTTCTATGTTTCCGTCTTCCTTCAAAAGAAGTTCCGCCGACTTTAACTTTCCGTTATAGTTATATCCCATCGCATATCCATGCGCGCCTGTATCATGAAGGACCAGATAATCGCCCTTCTCGATCTTCGGCAGCATTCTGTCGATCGCAAACTTATCATTGTTTTCACACAGAGAACCCGCCACATCATACCGGTGATCGCAGACCGCGTCCTCCTTACCGAGCACGGTAATATGGTGATAAGCGCCATACATTGCCGGACGCATCAAATTGACGGCACAGGCATCCACACCGATGTATTCCTTATGGATATGCTTCTCATGGATCGCCTGTGTTACCAGAACGCCATAAGGCCCCGTCATGAATCGTCCCATCTCCGTATAGATCGCCACATCCTCCATTCCCGCCGCAACGAGCACTTCTTCATAAACCTGCCGGACCCCTTCACCGATCACGCGAATATCATTTCCCATCTGCTCCGGGGCGTAGGGAATCCCGACGCCGCCCGACAGATTGATAAACTCCAACACCACACCGGTCTGTTCCCTGATCGAAACAGCCAGCTCAAAGAGCTGTTTCGCAAGTTGGGGATAGTACTCATTGGTCACCGTATTGCTTGCCAGAAAGGCGTGCAGCCCGAAATGTTTAACCCCCTTCTGCTTCAGAATCCGATAACCCTCTAACAGCTGCTCATAGGTAAATCCGTACTTGGAGTCACCTGGGTTATCCATGATCCCGTTACTCATCTGAAATACACCACCCGGATTATACCTGCAGCTCATCGTCTCCGGCAGGCTTCCCAGTATCTTTTCCACAAACTCAATATGCGTGATATCGTCCAGATTGATGATGCCGCCGATCTCGGCACAGTACTGATAATCCTCCGCCGGCGTATCATTGGAAGAGAACATAATGTCGCTGCCTCTGATCCCGATCGCATTGCTCAACATCAATTCCGTCAGGGAGGAACAGTCACAGCCGATCCCATATTCATGCAGGATCTGCATAATAAAAGGATTCGGACATGCCTTTACCGCAAAATACTCCTTAAATCCCCTGTTCCACGCAAAAGCTTCCTGCACCGCCTTCGCATTCTCCCGGATTCCCTTTTCATCATACAGATAGAAAGGAGTCGGATAAGTCTTAACGATCTCCTCAACCTGCTGTTTTGTCACAAATGGTATCTTTTTCATTCTGGTCAAATTCCTTTCGCTTCAGCATTTCCTCAAAAGTCCTATATATTCTCGATCTGCCAGTCAATGGGTTCCACTCCGTTAGCCTTCAGGAACTCATTACACTGACTGAAATGTTTACATCCAAAAAATCCACGATACGCCGATAATGGACTGGGATGCGGC
This sequence comes from uncultured Lachnospiraceae bacterium, assembly GCA_947564645.1. Taxonomy (GTDB): domain Bacteria; phylum Bacillota; class Clostridia; order Lachnospirales; family Lachnospiraceae; genus UBA3282. The sequence continues at coordinate 6,163 of CANOCU010000068.1, read as the reverse complement.
GCACGCAGGATAAGATGCTTCGGATTCGTCAGCATCGGAATCTTGCTCTGGGCCGGACGCCCCCACAGCAGATAAACAACAGGCCTGTCCTGTGCGTTTACAGCCTGAATGACCGCATCCGTAAACTGTTCCCACCCTTTTCCCTGATGAGAGTTCGCCTGATGGGCACGCACGGTAAGTACGGTATTTAACAGGAGAACGCCCTGATCCGCCCACTTCTTCAGATAACCGTTATTCGGAATATAACACCCCAGATCATCCTGCAGTTCTTTGTAGATATTCTGCAAAGACGGGGGGATCTCCTTCTGATCCTGGGGAACCGAAAAGCTCATACCATGTGCCTGATGCTCATTGTGATAAGGATCCTGCCCCAGAAGAAGCACCTTCACTTCATGCAGCGGCGTGAAATGAAACGCACTGAAAATCTCCTCTGAAGGTGGATAGATCACCCTTTTACTATATTCCTCCCGCACAAAATCATAAAGCTGCCTGTAATATGCCTTATGAAATTCCGGATTTAGGGCTGCTGCCCAATCATTACTTAACATCGCCATATACTGTTCACCCGTCTCTCTATACTCTGACCGAAATTCCCTTTTCCCGCAGATAATGCTTTAGATCCATGATCTCCATTTCCTTAAAGTGAAACAAAGATGCCGCCAGAGCCGCATCCGCTCCGCCCACAGTAAAGGCTTCCAGGAAATGCTCCATCGTCCCGGCTCCGCCTGAAGCAATGACCGGAACAGATACCTGATCCGCGATCATTCTCGTAAGTTCCAGATCATATCCTGCCTTCGTCCCGTCACCATCCATACTCGTCAACAGAATCTCACCGGCGCCCAGTCTGTCCGCCTGCATCGCCCATTCTACCGCATCGATTCCCATATCGATACGACCGCCATTCCTGTAAATATTCCATCCGCTGCCGTCGGGACGGCGCTTTGCATCGATCGCCACGACTACGCACTGGCTTCCGAATTTATCGGCCGCATCAGAGATCAACCTGGGATTCATGATCGCCGCAGAATTTACGGATACCTTATCCGCCCCCTCCCGCAGTATTGCCCTGAAATCTTCCACGGTACGAATACCGCCTCCCACGGTAAACGGTATGAAAACCCGCTCCGCAACCCTGCGTACCATCTCTACCGCCGTTTCTCTTGCATCGGAAGACGCTGTGATATCCAAAAATACCAGTTCATCTGCCCCCGATCTGTCGTAAGCCTCTCCCACCTCGGCCGGATCACCGGCATCCTTAAAATTTATGAAGTTTACACCCTTGACCACCCTGCCATTCTTCACATCCAGACAGGGAATGATTCTTTTTGTATGCATCTACCGTCACCATTATTCCATCAGATTATGTACATCCTTAGAAAAACCAACGCTGTGTCATGCTGCAGTGATCCGCATAAAATTCCTTAAAATGCGCATACCCACATCCGAACTTTTCTCCGGATGGAACTGACAGGCAAAAACATTACCCTGCTCTACAGAAGCATGAACACATGCCGCATATTCTGTCGTAGCAGTGACGATCTTTTGCCGGTCAGCTTCCAGATAATAAGAATGGACAAAATAGACATAGGCCCCTTCCGGAATTCCCTCAAACAGTCTTCCGGGATTCGGATATTGCAGGGAATTCCAGCCAATATGCGGTATTTTCAGTCCTGCGCTCTCCGGAAGTCTCCTGATCCTGCCCGGAAGAATCCCCAGACCACTTACGCCTTCACTCTCCTCGCTGCTCTCAAACAATAGCTGCAGCCCAAGGCAGATTCCCAGAAAAGGGATATTGCGCATGGCAGCCTCTTTGATCACATCCACAAGACCATAGCTGTGAAGCTTTTCCATTGCATCGCCAAAGGCTCCCACGCCGGGGAGAATGATATGATCCGCCGAAAGGATCTCCTCCCTTTCACGTGTCACCTTCACGCTCCCGCCCAACGACAAGACTGCCTTTTCCACGCTCCTGATATTGCCGGCATCATAATCGATTACTGCAACCATCTTTACCTCTCAGTCTGTCACCCTGTCAATCTATCAGACGGCATGACCATTCAAATGCTTTCCGATACTCCGCTTCACAAGTCTTCTTCCGGATCTCCTGCACCATCCGAATCTTCTAAACTATCCAAATCTTCCGCATGATCCGGATCTTCTAAACTGTCCGGGTCTTCCGCATGATCCAGTCTCTCAATGATCTCTTCTTCCTCAGGCAATATATCCTGTCTGACCTTTGGCTGCTCCACATCCGCCTCTTCAACATAAGTACCGTAAATGATTCCGTATACTTTCTCAGAATAACGCAAATCATCCTCTGATGCCAGAATATCTAATGCATCTTCCTCTGACACCCCATAATTTCCTGAAAGCTCTGCCAGAATCTGCGCATAAATACTGTCAGCCTCACTGAGCACACCATACAATTCTGCATCACCCCTGAACATCTGATAATGCTCCACACCTTCTATCAATGCATTCAGCGCTTCCACCTGCATATTCAGTTTCCTATAGGTTTCATAAGATTTCAGCTTCTTGTCGATCTGCAGGATAACATTACTCTTCTGAAGCAGCAATTCCTCTTCTTCGTTCAGGTTCTTCCCGTAAAGCAGCTCATATACTTTCTCGTACTGACCGTCATCATACTTCTCCCGCGCCTCCTGCTTCTGCATATAGTCCGGGATCAGCATATTCACTACGATGATGCATACCGCAACAGAAGAACAGAACAGACACACAAATATAATCTTTGTCCTGGAGATCTTCTTCTCCGGAACGCCTGTTTCTTCCGCGCTGACTTTCTTCTCTTTCTTAGGTTTCTGCGGTTTCTTTGCCTTCTTAGGCTTTTTCTCCTTCTTTTCCTTGGCGTCCTTTTTGGATGCCTTCTTCTTTTTGCCCTTCTTTCCGGCATTCTTCTTATCTTCTGCGTCAAGTTCCGCCAGCAGCTCCGCATTCTCATCAGAGAGGCTGCCCAAACCTGCTCCATCACGCCCGCCTTCCTTATCATCATCAAGGTCGTCGTCATCTTCCAGTAAAAACGATAAAAACTTGCTAAAGGCGCCCTGCTTCTTTTTCTTTTCACCCTCATCACTCAAATCTGCAAGCAATTTCTCCGTCAGCTCCATTCCGTCCTGCACATCTGCATTTCCCTTTTGTCCCTTCTTCTTTCCGGCTTTTCTTTCTTTTTTCTTTTTCTTCTTATCCTTTTTCCCGGAATCCTCTGTATCGGCCGCGTCCGCTGTGCTCTCAGTGATATCTTTCTCTGCTACCCCTGCAAGACTCTCATCGCCCCAGAAGTCAAACTCATCGTTATTCTCTTCTGCATCTCCCACGGAGCCATCCCCCAGCAAGGACAACATATCGTCATCTTCCATCAGCCCCTGATCGGCTTTCTCAAGCAGATCATTGATCGCTGAAAGATCCTCGTCCTGATCCATGCTTGCCAGAAGCGCGGACAATCCCTCGTCATCTTCTCCCGATTCTTCCAGTGCAAAATCATCGCCTAACAGACGATCTACATCCTCCTCAGACATGGTGTTTTCCGTTGTCAGATCATCATTCATCATGTCCACACCTTCCAGATCAAGGTCATCGTCTTTCAAATCATTTAATTCCAGATCTTCTAACGAGAAATCCTCCGGTACAGGTTCTCCCACTTGCGGTTCCTCCGACACCTTTTCTTCTTCTGTCATAAAGTCACTCAAAATGTCCTCTGCCTCCGTTATCTCTATATTTTCCGCTGTCTTTTCTTCCGGTTCCTCCGGTAAAATTTCCTCTTCCGGCATCCAGTCCTGCGCCTCCGGCTCCGTCTGTGCTTCTCCACCTGACTCTATTTCTCCGGACATTGCTTCTTCTTCCTCCAGATCTGCCCCCAATGCCCACTCTTCCAATTCCGCTATCTCTGAGTCGTCTGCAAGGTCATCTGTTTCCGGCTCCTCCATCGGGCTCTCTTCTTCCAATGCCCAGTCGTCTGCCCGACCTTCTATCTCCGGCTCCTCCGCCGGATTCTCCTCTTCCAGCGCCCAGTCATCTGTCAGATCCTCTGTTTCCGGCTCCTCCGCCAGATTCTCCTCTTCCAGCGCCCAGTCGTCTGCCAGGCCGTCTGTTCCCGGCTCCTCCGCCAGATTCTCCTCTTCTAGCGCCCAGTCGTCTGTCAGATCCTCTGTTTCTGGCTCCTCCATCAGGCTCTCTTCTTCCAATGCCCAGTCGTCTGCCAGACCTTCTGTTTCCGGCTCCTCCATCAGGCTCTCTTCTTCCAATGCCCAGTCGTCTGTCAGATCCTCTACTTCCGGCTCTTCCGCCAGATTCTCCTCTTCCAGCGCCCAGTCGTCCAACTCTGCTTCCTCTTCTGGCGGCTTCCCTTCTGTCTTTGCTCCTTCAAACAGTGCTGTCTCTTCCGGCACAGTATCGCCAGACACAGGCGCTTCCTCCAAAGCAGCCCTCCCTGTCACGATACTGTCTCCCATGGAAGCAAACATTTCTTCTATCTCATCTGTGCTCATAGCCTTATTAGCCTCTGTCAATCCGGTTTCCGTTTGTTGGTCTTTTGGCTCAACAATACTCTCCAGCGAAGTATTCTTCTCCGGACCATCATCTATAGAGGCAAACATAGCTTCTGGTGATTCTTGTGCATCCGCCATCGGCTCTGCTTTACTTTCACCCTCTAACAAGGCTTTTAAAAGATTATCTAAATATTCTTCACTTGAGCTCATATTCTTTCTCCAAAAAAATTTTCTGTTTCATTTTAACACATACTGGCGCTTTACACAAATCTCTTTCCAAAAACAAATATTCTATATCATTTGAAGGCACTCCAACGCATTCATCTGAATCCCTTCACCTCTGCCGCTGATCTTCTCTCCTACTTGGTAAAGTTGAGAATGAATGCGATACAACCGCGCTTTCTGATTGTAAAAAACAATTTTCTCAAACGGGAAACGCACCACCCCAGGATACTCCATTCCTACTCCCAACTCTACGACACACAGACTTCTGTTCACAGTCGTCTGCAGCCATCTGGTATACTTATTCCAACTGTCCAAATAACCTTCCTCTGCATATTTTGTTACTCCCAGCTGATTAAAACGCAATGCACTGCCACAGTTCGCGCAAATCGGTTCCTTAAGCGATTCTAACGGAATTTCTCCTCTGTAATACCGCATCACCTCAGCATAGCCGGCTTCCGGTATTTCAACAAGTTCATGACTGCAATTCTGATCGCACTGCATCTTGCGAAACCCGCCGCAGGGTGTCACAATTCTCTCCTCATCTAACCCCGCTCCATAGACATAATCATCCATACACAATGACAGGATGAAATAATCCTTCCCCTCTATCACCTTCCGAAGATTACCATATGCCGTCTTCCATTTATCCTGCAAAGACCTAAGCAGGATCATTTTCTGTAAAAAAGGATTGATCCACAAATGATCTTTGTTCTCTTCAATCTCAGTCTCTATTTCCTGATAACGATGATCCTGCACCAATGCGCTCCAGTCATATTGAAATTCTTCTCCAATTCCAATAAGGACTTTATCTGCTTCCTCAATACTCTTTAACAATGCCTGCATTCTGTCCTCTGTCATCATCTATCCTCGTACCTAATAAAAGCCGGGAAATTCCCAGCCTTTATTACTTTTATTATCGTAATCTTTATCATGTCATAAAAGATGGATTTACTGCATATTCAACACCAGATCATCTACTACACGCACTAAATTACCAATCTCAGGTTTGGAAAGCTGCGCATTAGCACCTAATGACACACCCTTTCTCTTCATTTCTTCATTAACCAGAGATGAAAAAATAACAACAGGAATGTCTTTCGTCTCTTCGTCTGACTTAATAAGCTTCGTCAGCCTGTGCCCATCCATCAAAGGCATCTCAATATCCGTAATAACACACTGTACGTGTTCCTTCAAGGTCCCTTCTTTCTTACACTCCTGTATCACATCATATGCCTGCTGACCATTCTCAGTATGAATCAGATTTACATATCCTGCCTTATGTAAGGAATCCACGATCAGCTTATTCAAAAGCGGAGAATCCTCTGCAATCAAAATCGGTACATCAATCCTCTGTCTCTCACCCAACTCCTCTATATCCGTCATCTTCAATCCGGTCTCCGGATTAATATCCGTAACGATCTTCTCAAAGTCAAGAA
>CANOCU010000067.1 GCA_947564645.1 uncultured Lachnospiraceae bacterium | reverse complement strand
GCTCTGTATAGCTGTCGCCTTCCAGATCCTGGTAGTGGTGTCTCACTGTGTACTTAGACTTCGATACTTCCCACTGTGCCATGTAAGTTACATTCTCTGTTACTGTAGCAGCAACCTCCGGACTCCATCCAGTAAAGTTATATCCCTCTCTAACAGGATCACTCGGTGTTGGTGTCTTAGCCCCCTTCTCTTGATTGTCATATACAATATTATCCGTGTTTCCGCTTATATTACCACCATTCAAATTGTATGTTATTGTATATTTGGGTATCACCGGCGTCCACTTTGCATAATAGGTAATATCACGCTCATATTTCTCTGGTAATCCATTAACACGATCACCAGTAAATTCAGCATTATCATACCACCCTGCAAACTCGTATCCTGCTTTACTAACTTCAGGCATACTACCCATAACAGCACTGCCAACTTCTCCTACTAAATTATCTGGCTGTGGTGATCCACCATTTGGATTAAAACTAATAGTAACTTTTCTCTTAATTTCTTCTTCTACCGTATAAAATAATTGAATTACATTCTTTGCCGGATCCTCTTGCAGCACTAGATACTTATACGCATTAAAATCCCCTGCCGCGGCACTCTCATCCTTGCCTTGCAAGCCACTTATTACATAGCTCCCTTTACCTGAATATAATTTTCCATTATACGATATTTTAATTTTTGCCTCTGCTAACTTTTGTGCATCGACTACCAAACACTCTATGCTTGGATCTTCAGGACCAGCATTTCTAAGGTCAACTACCCGTGTTTCTACAAATTCCCCATTTGTTATTGTTATTTCATCAAGATAATTATCACCATTATCCGAGTTAAGCATGATTTTTATGGTATATGTTGTTGACACATTTCCTTGTGCTGCACCTTCATTTTTCGGTTTAACCTTTTTTGCACTAACCGGCTTAACCTCTTCATACACAACCGTAACCGTCGTATCACTCTCTACGGTCACCGTATAAACTTCCTCGTCATCAGAGGTTTTCTCCAAAGCTGCATTCTGCGCCTCAACAGATTTGACTTCATATCCTTTATTTGCGGATACTTCAAATGTCACTTCTGTTCCTGCAACATAAGCGTCCTCTGTCTCTGCCTTCTCGCCATTGACGGAAAGGATTTCTACCGTTCCCTTCTCAGAATCATTGTCAAATGTAAGGCTATAAGTTTCTTTTACATCTGTATCCTTCTCGTCTTCCTCATTCTTTTCATCATCCTTGGATTCATCATCGCCAGACTCTTCCTCAGATTCCTCAGACAATTCATACAGTACATTTACCACATTTTCCTGCTCATTTTCGGTAATTACTTTATCTGCACCCTTCGTCTCGACCCATTCGTAACTCTGGCCTTCGTAATCTACCGTCTCTTCAATCTCAATGTTCTTCAGGATCAAATCGCCTAATACGCCTTTGTCCTGAATAACCTTACCCTCATTTTCGCCATAATAGAAATAGACAGAATAGCCATAGGTATCTTCTGCCTCAGGCTTCTGCTCCGTATCCGGCGTTTCCTCCGGCTTCTTTGTCGTCTCATCTTCCGCAGGTGTCTTGTCATCTGTTATCTCGGTACCATCACCTTCCACAGGTACTGCCGGCTCATCCGGAATAACCGACTCATCAGTCGCCGCAGGCTCTGTCACTGTTTCCACTACCGGCTCTGTTGGTACAGGATCTGCCGGCTGTTCCGGTACAGGTTCTGTCGGTTGCTCAGTCGGTGTTTCCACTACTGGCTCTGCCGGTACCTCCGGTGCAGACTGCTCCGCAGGCGCCGGATCTCCGCCGGAACCTCCCACATCCACATATTCTGTTGCTTCTGCCGGACCTTGCGTCGGCGCGGTTGTCTCTACCGTATCCTCCCCTGTCGCCCACAGAAATGCATCAGAAGAACTGATGCACGTTGTCGCGATCAGGACAAGCGCCAGCAGAAAAGCCATCCATCTTTTGAATTTGAAAGTCTTTTTCATGCTTTCTCCTCTCCCTTTCTTTAAAAGTAGTTAGACCAAATTGTTAACCGGCTGATTTTCCTTCTCACAAGCGCAGTTATACAATTTAAAATTACTGTTATATTTATTAAGTGGGCGTAAGGTTCGGAAAAGGTCCAGAATTTTTCAAAAAATTTCCTATTATTTATTTTTTTACATTTTCAAAAAACTATGCTATACTACTACATAAAATTCACATGTGCATTTTCATTTTTAAAGTGGGGGGTTCAGGGATTATGAAGAAATTTGACGTATTTAAAACGATTCAGCTGGTTCTTTTTATCATTCTGGCAGCAGTCAGTCTGCTGATCATTCTCACTGACCGGGAATTATATCAGCAAATTGCCAACGATCCGCACATTCGCGCACTTTGCATCCTGTTATGGGTGGGATTCGTTTTATCCTTTTTATTCATTTTCATGGACTTCAGTCTTTTTTCTACCTTCAAAAAGGACTATCGGGAACTGGATTTCGCGGTATCTTCCGATCCGGTGGCGGGAATCGCCAACAGATACAGCTGCGATACAATCATCGAGAAATATCTTGACCGGCCGCTTCCCAATAACTTAGGCTGCATCATGTTCGATCTGACCAATATCGGAAAGGTAAACCGAACATTCGGACATATCGCAGGCAATGATCTGATTCGCGACTTTTCCGGTATTCTGCAGGCATCTTCCGTAAACCTGTGTTTCGTAGGTCGCAACGGCGGCAATAAATTCCTGGCATTGTTCGAGAACTGCAGTACGCAGAAAATGAATTCTTTCCTGGCGCGCGTCAGTAAGAAGGTGAATCATTATAATACCGAGACCAGTTCCGCTCCCATCCGTTATCAATACGGATCCGCATATCTGGAAGGAGACGAGATCAGGACGATCACGGATCTCATTGCGCTTTCCAACCGCCGGATCTACTCCGGCACGACTGAGAATGAGATTTAGCTGACTTAAGACCCAGTGGGGAGGGGATTGCTTATGGCCGCTTTGGATTATAACTACATGGCAGATCTGGTCACCAGGGCACAGGGTGGCGACAGTGATGCCTTTGCCGAACTATATGCAGCAACTTATCAGAAGCAATATCATTTTGCATACAGTTATCTGAAAGACGAATATCTGGCCCAGGATGCACTGCAGGAGACTTATATCATCGCACTTAAGGATCTCTCCAAGCTGAAAGATCCGATGTTGGTAGTAGCCTGGCTGAATCAGATCAATTTCCGTATCTGTTTTCAGCTTCATAAGAAACAGAAACGCTACGACCTGGAAATGATAGAATACAATGACACGGATTCCGGAGAAAAACGTCTTGACGTATCTCCGCGCACGGATTCACGCTCTTCCACCCGCAATCCTGAAGATATGGTAGTCAAAGTGGACTCCCGGGAATATATCATGAATCAGATCCTGAAGCTGCCTTTTACGGAAGCACAGGTGATTATCCTGAAATTCTATCGTAACTTAAAGCACGATGAGATCGCTGAACTTATGGATATCAGCAGAAGTTCCGTAAAGCGATATCTAAACAGCGGCAAATCCCATCTGGCTAAGGTTTTTCAGCAGCAGGGAGGTGACTTTTACTTATGAAATCATTCAAGAAATCATCTGTACCGCAGCTGGATTTCGATACAGCCAACCGGATCTTGGAGCAGGCCTTCGAAGCCAACCAGATGGATAACAATTCGATACCACTGGAAGTTCTGGCCTCCTACAGCAATTACAGACGGGATCGTTTTACCCTGCAGCGGTCGATCCTGGTGATCATTATGGCGCTTTTCCTGTTGCTGCCGCTGTTGTTCATACCGTCTTCCTTTACCGTTGTTGAGGATGAAAGTCTGGAACGAAATTTCAATCCTGTTTACAGGCTGGAGGTTGATTCCTACATGCTGGTGGAACGGGTAAATGCTACGATAGACGGCTCTAATATTCCTGTATATGAAGTGGATTCTCATGTTTACTCCATTGAACCGTCCCGAAATGGACAGATGGAGGTGACGGTAACGCTTGTCAACCGGCAGACCAGTACCCAGTATGTGGATGTTACCACTGTAGACAGAGAGGTGCCTGTGGCAACTTCCTGTACGAAGGAAGGCAATCTGATCTATCTGTATCTTTCCGATGCGGAATCGGGGATAGATTATTCGGCGATCAGGGCGGTTGATCTAAACGGTGCGGAAGTAGAGCCTGTCTCCGTGGATGAAGCCACCGGATGTGTCGTGTTCTCCGATGAGGCCGATACGCTCAATGTGTATATATCCGATCTGGCCGGTAACCGGCTGCAGCTAGTCATTTCGATCCGGTGATAATAAGAACCGCCCGGGGACTTTTACCTTGTTTGGAAAGTCTCTGGGCGGTTAGATTTTATGGAATTATCTTTTGGTCAGGGCCATACAGAATCTCGATTCCCCTCTCCCTATCCTCTGAGATAATAACAGAATACCTCTCTTTACCAGCAATGTAGTTTGTCGATGAGTTATATCTGGCACCTCTGCCTGTATTCCCCTTTATCCGTGCTTCACCATCTAATATTACGCCAAATCCATAGCACTTCCCTTCAAAGTCAATCATGACTGCACCATCAATCGACGCTAATCCCGACACTAGATCCAAGGCATCTTCATTGTCCAGATCTAAAGCGTCTATTTGCATCCCCCGCTGATATTTGCTACATAATCTATCTGTTTCCGCTCCCGCATCCTCTGTCACAATCATTAATGCGCCATGCTGTTGACTCTCCATCTTCTGAAAAATATTCTTAAATTTTTCTCTTTTGTCCTCAGCAATACGAACCATGTTTGCTATTTTGTCTTCCAAGCCTGTATCGATACGAGAGTCATCTGTATAGTATTGATTGTTACGAAATACAAGAAAAGTCTCTTGTCCTTTACAAACTTTCCATTCACTTTTCCCCATAAAGTGGATCGAAAGCTCTTCATCTGCGATCTTGCCAATCTTCGACTTCGTTACAATCCCCCTTAAATAGTGATTCTTTCCTTGCTCAACCAGTAAATACCTTTCGCTGTCTCTGCATGTCTCCAACATTTTTCTTGTACTGGAGATATTTTCTTTAATTCCCATTTTATATGCCTGGTAACATGGCTGTAGGAAAGAGACCACTGAAGCTTTTTCTTCCTCCTCAACTATAAGCAACTGGTCAATATCCTCCCGTTTCATAAAATATGCCACCGCATTATTTTCTCTTGTCTCATATCTGGCTGATGCAATTTCCATAATAATCTCTTCTTTAGGAAAGCCGTATGTATTAAATATCTCGTCTTTATAGGTCTGCATATAATTAAGTTTTTCCTTATCTGCCTTATACTGCCACTGATCTTTTGACGCTTTGACTATTATGTTTAAATCATCAGACCAATCCATAAGAGATTTTAGCACTACCTTTGCTGTCACTTTTTCCTGCTCGCTAGCCATCTTTTTGCAAACACCGATCCATTCTATCAAATAGCCTTCAAGATTGCTTTTTACTTCCTCTTTTATAACATCTTTATATTCGTTAAAATATATTTTTTTGAAGAAGGCTTACTGCGTACACTCCATACCGAATTACTCATATTACGCTCTTCAACTTTTATGGCCTCTTCTTCAGCTTTCTTGAATACATCGTTGTCCTTCCATCCCGTTTCAATTTTAATTGGGATTACCTCCTCTGAAATCAGAAACGCCTGTCTTTCTTTTGATTTATCCCATCCGCTCCTCTGTTCCAAAATACATAAATAAAGCTGAAAATGTTCCCATAATTGCTGCATTCCTTTTGTTGTTACTTTTTGCAACATGTATTCTCTCAAAGTGTTATGAAAATTCACCCAACTACCTTGCAGAACTTCCTCTATTTTTTTTCCGTTGTCCCTCTCCATATGCATCCACCTGTTATTCACTTTGCAGTTTCTTCATCTACAGTAAGTTCTTCTTATAATCGCAAATAAATTTCTCCATCTTAGAAAGTTGATCCTCAACTGGTAAAAAAAGCTGTCCTTTACACTCTTTAAAAACGTCCTGGATTGCAGTTAAATATTCACTGTTCTTATCCCTAGAAGCAAGAAACAAATCCTGGCACCTCAATAAGTAACATACTAAATCATTCACAACCAGTTTATCTCTAAAAGCATACAAAACATTTTTGCTATACTCACCTGGTTTTTCCATGTTCTTTTCCGACAATCTATTCCATTGTTCCAATGCACATTTTCCGGCGCGTTGCCAGTCTTCAATGCCATCATCTGCCAGTTGTTTTTCCCATTCTGCCGCCTGATCCGTTCCCCCCCCCCCTTCAATATTGTAATAAGAATCGCAATCAACCTGAATATCACTTCTGATTGACAGAACTTATCTACTTCCATTCCCTGCAATTTAGCGTTAGAGATCAAAGTTTCAATATATTCTTCGGCATTCATACCCAGAATGAGTATCACCATCAGGTCTGCAAAGCATTCTCTATAAAAGGATTGCAACCGCGACAATACTGTAGACGAAATAAGGCGTGTACTTCCCTCCGGATACTCATTCATAAAACATTCTGCAAGTTCTTGTAGTGAGTTTATTGTTTCCTTGTGTTGCTTATCATCCAAGTTATACAGAATCGGACTGAATAAATCATTAAGCCCACTGGAAAGAATATCTGACATCGACTCCCTGATAAAACCTCCCAGTTCTAAGAAATACTTAGAATACTTTTTGCGTCTATCGAGAATTCTTATCTTGTCTTCCCTGAGTACATCCAATTTATGTCTGTTTAAAAAAAAGTCTGGATCATATTCATAGGGTATCCTTTGAAGTAATGCAGCTAAAGTTTTTTCCTCCACTTCCTCCCATATAAAATCTTCTTTCGACTTCTCCAATTTCATATTTACAATATTATCCTTGATAAACCGTATATAAATATGTGTGTAGCTATTAAGCACTGCCTGATATCGCAAATCTCTATCCCGATAAAAATCTCCTACATAATGAGCGGATTCGTGTGTAAGAATAATCATCATGTCATTCAGCCGATAAGCACTGTATTCCGGTATTTCAACGATCATCAATCGCTGTCCCACTGATACCCGCATGAATCTCTCGCTCACCTTGACATAATCATTTCTTGCCGGCACCACAAAGAAACTGTATTTCTTCTCATCTTCCGTATTCAATATTTTTTTCACATTATATAGATATGCATTATAATACGCCACTATCTTGATTGGTATATCATATATTCTGGAATTAAAGCTTAACATCTGGGTTGTATGTCGATCTGATATTGCAGAGCTCTGAGCATATATACTGAATCTATTCAAAAAATCATATAATTGTTCTTTATCTGTTGCATTTGCTTGCAACAATTCAAGCAATGTTCTTAAGGAATCCAGTATCGGAAAAAATGCATAATCGTTAAACAGTTCCCCATCAAATTTGGACAACGTATTTAAAATAATATAAACTTCTTTTAAATCATCACCTGTTTCCTTTTTTTCAATAATATCATAGATTTCCCGTATTATTCGCTTATAAGTTTTTTTCCATAAATTCTGACCTATATTTTTTGGGTTAGAAATCTTAAGACCATTTTCTCGTAATTCCTCTTGGAGACCCTGGCCTTTTGATTTTATCTGCGTTGTGATCCCCGCTGTGTTCTTGCAAAAACTTTCTCCACTCCTGGTTGTAAATACACCCGTATCCTTACAATATAGCGATAAAAAATCTCCCCACCCTATCTCTGATAAAATAATAACAGCATCATCCGCCCCTAAAATTGATAGGCATTCCACTTTTATAGACTGTAATCGCTGCTGTATTTCTTTCTCAATCGTATTTACAATCCCATTTCTGTTCTCAATTATTCTGATCCAAACTGTATCTATCTTATCTTTGTTCAATTCTTCCCTATTCTTCAGGGCATAGCCTTTGATCCACTCATACCTGACTGCAAATATAGTATAACTGTTTATAATAATACACTGCACATCTGTATCCATCGACAGATTAGCCTTTTGATGTAACTCATTGATCAATTCCGCACCTATGTCATATTTAATCGTTCTCAACACAAGCAGCAGATCTGTATTATCATAGGTCAAATAAATCATCGCTTTAACTTTATCTTTTATTTGAATGGCTTTTTCCAGTTGTGCACGATTATTCCATACCTTTATCTTATTTTCATCACATTGTATTCTACAAAAAAAAGAAAAAAGGATATGCTTCATTACCCTTCCAAAAATTATCTTCTATATCCGGGTCGTCATATCGCAACGCATAAATCTGTTGTGCCGCATAATTCCCTTTCAGGCTCTTACAAAATCTTTTCTGGCTTTCCCATATACTTTCCAGTATAGTACTGTCCATATCATTTAAAATATTTTCGCCGACATCAATGCCATCCACCGCTCCCAGCGCGCAATATTCCCACTTCTGATCCATCTCTGCCAATGGCATAAAGTTATTATAAAATGTTATCGGTCTGCAGATATTGATTTTTCTGACATATTGCACCTCATAAAAAAGATCTATGAGTTATCATAGATCCTTCTTTCCAAAATTTTCTTTTTTAATTTTTTTCAGAATGGACATTGTGTCACTCTCATCTATAATCTTCATGCTGTTATCTTCATCTGGCGGCATTAGTGTCAAATCTCGTACCGCAAGAAAAGAAGTGCTCTGTATGTCATGGAGCTTCGGGAAAGTCATAAATTGGTCACGATCCATCTTCTCATAAGCATTCCCGTCCGTCCGTAATGTACTTGTTAAACTCTTCACTGTTTTATACCCCTTCCTGTGCTTTACCGATTTTTCGGAGAATCAGCAAGACTCTCCCTATACCAATATAGACAAATAAATCCGAGAATATACTACTATATTTTTCATTATAACGACAAATCAAGTAAAGTCAACCCTTTATTATTATAATATGGCTCATATATCATTTTGTCTTCTTTCTCACATCTGTTTAATCTATGATGGAGTAAACATAAGAATATTTTCATCATACCACCACCTTATATCCTCTGTATAAAGAACTTCCCTACCCGGAACCAGATCTTTCCCTTGATCTGCCTGACGCCGACCGCGCCGAAACTGCGGGAATCCATAGAGACAGCTCTGTTGTCTCCCATCACAAAGATCTGTCCTTCCTGTAAAGTATACGGATATCTGACGATCCCGTCATTGGCGGCAAAGGTTTCCTCGTCTATGTAGGGTTCTGTAAGCAGTTCTTCGTTGACGTACACCTGTCCGTCTCTCAGTTCGATGGTATCTCCCTCCATCGCGATGATCCGCTTCACGTAATACTCACCCGAGGGAATCCGGACGGAGATAACGTCTCCCCGCTTATAATTTGGATAAATTCTCGTATACAGAACCAAGTCTCCTTCTTCCAGTGTTGATTCCATAGACCCGCCTTTTACAAACGAGAATCCGATCACATTGTGAAAGACTATGAAGAGCACCACCAGAAGCACTATAAATTTCTTGGTATCCTTCAGCCAGCCATATTTCAGTCCGTCGTATTTCCCCAGGAAGCGCCGTCTGTCAGCCTTATCTTTCCCCTTTTCCAATACTGTCACCTCGATTTTGATATCTGTTTAATCCATATGCCCCTTACGCTCTGCGTTATATGTATACCTGCAGTCCGCAGTCCTTTTCATAAAACGCTTAAGTCAATAACAGCATAGGACACAAATAAGATTATCATTGATGATGTGGAGATTGTCAAGAGAAGAACGTCTTGAACTTCACGAAATATAACGTATTTAAAGGATTTTTAAGATCAGGCCCATTTTCTTCCGGTTAGAGCATACCTAATTCAAAGCATTATAAAATACAAACATGCAAACCTCTCCCTATATAGTCATTTTTCCAGCATCAGCAAGTAACTGTCCAGCCTTGCTTTCACATAACCCGCAAACAGCTTTTCCATTGCACCAAAATCATGCTTTATATGATATTCATCAAATGCATTGTAATACGAAACTCGGTCTGCAAACTTAATGTCAATTGGCGGATATCCTGCTTTCATCAATTCCAAATTTACAAGCAGTCTCCCTGTTCTGCCATTCCCATCTATAAAAGGATGAATCCCCTCGAATTCAATATGGAACTGTGCAAGCCGGGAAATGATATGATCTGTATTATTCCTATAACTCTCCAACAGCCGTTCCATTTTAGGCTCGATCAAATAGGGCTGTACCGGTTCATGTTTCGAACCCATGATCCTGACAGGAACTCTTCTGTAAACTCCCCGGTCCTCCCGTTTGTCCGCTAATACAAGACAGTGTATCTGCTTGATAATACTCTCCGATAAAGGAATCTGATCTTTTACCAGATCACACACAAAATCAAACGCCTCTTTATGCCCGACTGCTTCCATATGATCTTTTAACGGCTTCCTATCAATCGTCAGGCCACGCAAAACCATATCCGTTTCACGCAAGGTCAGGGTATTCCCTTCAATTGCATTGGAATTATAGGTATACTCAATAATAAATTCTTCAGTCAAACGTTCCAATTCACCCTTAGTCAGCGGGCGTCTGCTGTCCAGTTCTCTTTTCTTCCTGTCTATAGCTGTCAGTAAACTTTCTGTTGCTTTAAAACGTCCATCCTCTGGTTTTTTCGCATTTGATGGAATTATCCAACTACGCCCTTCCCGTGTAGCTCCTATAATCTTTCCTTCCGAGCAAAGTATACGAACCCGTCTGTCAGAAATCCCCCATTTTTCTGCTGCCTGCTTTACCGTTATATACATAAAAATCGCACTTCCTTTCTCTCAATAATATATCCTGTTTTCGGAACATTATCAATACGAAAGGAATAATATTTTATTGTTTACGGAATAATAAAAGTCCCAAATTGTCTATCCCAAGTCACAGTACTCCGCCCCCGCCGTCTCATACAGATCATTTCCCTCCGGATCGATCACAACGATCACCGGGAAATTCTCCACTTCCAGTCTGCGGATTGCCTCCGTGCCGAGGTCTTCATAAGCGATCACTTCCGACTTTCTGATCGATCTTGACAACAGCGCACCGGCGCCGCCGACTGCCGCGAAATATACCGCGCCGTTCCTGACGATCGCCTGCTTCACGGACTCACTGCGCTTACCCTTGCCGATCATGCCGATCAGTCCCAGATCCAATAACGCCGGCGCGTATTTATCCATACGGCTGGCTGTAGTTGGCCCTGCAGAGCCGATCGGTCTGCCCTCCCGCGCCGGAGAGGGTCCCATATAGTATATGATATTATCCTGCATCTTAAGGGGAAGCGGATCGCCGGCATTTAAGGTTTCCTGCATGCGCTTATGCGCCGCGTCTCTCGCCGTGTAGATCGTTCCTGTTATATATACGTAATCCCCGGCTTTCAGGCCGGATATTTCTCCTCTGCTGACAGGCGCCTGTATATGTCGTTCCATGTCAAAACCTCCGTGATACCGTTCCTGATATCTTTATCTCTTTTTCACTTTTGCTCTTTTCACCCTTATTCTTTTCGCTGCTCCTGTTCTGCTATAGTAAACGACATTTATTATGCCGCATACTATATTTCACAGACTCTTACCAGACTACGCTGCCTACAGCACCCGCACCGCATGACGGTTCACATGACAGCAGATATTGACTGCCACGGGCAGACCGGCTATATGCGTCGGATACGTGTTGACATTGACAGCCAGGGCGGTTGTCGTCCCTCCCAATCCGCCGGGACCGATTCCTGTCCTGTTGATCTGCGCAAGCATTTCCTCTTCCAGTTCTCTCACATAAGGAATCTCCGAGCGCTGATCCACCGGTCTTGTCAGCGCCTTCTTGGCCATCAGCGCACACTTCTCAAAAGTGCCGCCGATGCCCACTCCCACTACCATCGGCGGACAGGCATTTGGCCCTGCGTCCTTTACCGCAGTGAGGATCGCCTTCTTCACGCCCTCGATCCCGTCCGCAGGCTTTAACATAAACACCCTGCTCATATTCTCACTGCCGAACCCTTTCGGGGCAACCGTTATTCTGACCTGATCGCCGGAAACCATTTCGTAATGGATCACTGCCGGCGTATTATCTCCGGTATTCTTCCGCAAGATCGGATCGTCCACAACGGATTTACGCAGATATCCTTCGGTATATCCCTGCCGGACGCCCTCGTTGACCGCCTCTTCCAGAAGTCCTCCTTCGAAATGCACATCCTGACCCACTTCCATAAAGATGACCGCCATCCCGGTATCCTGACAGATCGGTATCATATCTTCCCCTGCGATCTTAAGATTCTCCTGCAGCTGACACAAGATCTGTCTTCCGAGCGGCGCCCGTTCTTCCTCTGTCGCCCGCTTCAGCACATGATCCATGTCCTCCGTGAGAAAATGATTCGCCTCAATGCACATTTCCTTAATGTTTTGCGTAATATCCGCCACGTCGATCATCCGCATGACTTTGTCTTATCCTTTCACTCTTATCTCTGCGCAGCTTCCACCGAACATTCTTCCACGCAGCAAAGTATCTACAGCTCCATACCCATTCTATCCCACGATCTGCTTTCTGATCTCTTCCAGTTCTTCCTGCGTGATCTCCTGCGGCTTCCATCCGATCTTCTGACCGTCATCATGATACCGGGGGATCAGATGCATATGGAAATGGAAGACAGTCTGTCCCGCCAGTTCTCCGTTGTTCTGCACCAGATTGAATCCCTCGCATCCCAGGCGCTCTGTCATCTGCGACGCCATTCTCTTTGCCAGCTTCATCACTTCCCCTGCGGTCTCATCCGGCAATTCATAAAGGTTCGCATAATGATTCTTAGGCAGGATCAGTGCATGTCCCCTTGACGCCGGTCCTAAGTCCAGAATGACCCGGAACTTATCGTCCTCATATAATGTCCTGGACGGTATATCACCGTTTGCTATCTTACAGAAAATACAGTTTTCCTCTCTCATGCCAACCTCCTTCAATCCTCTAATAGTTCCTCTTCAACAATTGCAATCCTCTTTAGACGGTGGATTGCCTTTCTATGCGGTAAACACCAGTACCTGATCCAGGGCTCTGAGAATCTTGAAATCCCCTTTCATTCTCATGTCGCCCGACATAAAGGAAGTCTGGAATGTAGTCTTACCGGCGATGATATTCTCCAAAATTTCTCTCGCCAGCTGTACTTCCACATCCGCCCGGTTCACATTGCCATAATAGCACTGCAGATTCCCTGCCTTTATCTCTATGATCAGCGGCGTCTTCTTCCCCTCTATCGCAAACTTATAACTGGCATTCAATCCGGGCTGCGGCTTAAAATGCGTCTGGATCTCATTCACAAACTCCGTTGTGTCTTCCCTGTCACTGCTGCCCATCATATCTCTGAACATGCTCGCAAGCTCCTGGATATCCGCTTTCTGGCGCTGCACATAAGTATCATCCGCCACGAACTGCGACAGCTGTTCCGATTCCTGCGGTGTGAAATTAATATTCTTGGTGATGGCAACTTTCTGTTTCACCGCCTGATTGCTGGCCGGCAGGCAGGGCAGCTTCTGATTGATCGTCCGATACAGGTTCTCTGCCTTCTTCTCTATGATGCGCAGATACTCTTCATTATCCTCCATCAAGGCAGTATCCGCTATATACCCGCAAATACCGCTGCTGGGGCGTCCGCCCAGAATCTCCCAGGCCGTCGCCAGATTCAGTTTCCCCTCACGCTCGCCATAAGTGGTAGACATCACGATCGGGCACATATAGATCTGGCTGATCACCTCTTTATCGCCATAGAGCCAACAGGCGTCCAGGAACTGGTACATATATCCCCCGATCCCATACCATTCCACCGTGCTTCCCAGAATAACGCCATCCGCCTCCTTCAAAGTCTGCGGCAGCGTCGTAATGCTGTTCTTCAGATCATACAGATAGAAAGTCTCCACCGTAACGCGAAGTTCTTCCAATACTTCCTTCATCTTATTAAGAACGAAGAGCGTTGGGTCGTCCATCAGGCCCCGACCGCCGTAATAGATATTAATTTTCATCGAAATCCCCTTCCTTTCCTGCCCTCGTATAGGGACGCAGCAGCCAGAATACCGCCGCCAGAGCAAATCCCATTAGAACGCCGCCGATATGCGCGGCATTATTGACATCAGTACTTGTAAATCCACAATAAAGAGAAAAGACAATAACGAAGGCCATCCTGCCAAGCGTCACGGATTCCAACCTGCCGTGATGCACAATGATCAGAAGAAGCAAAGCTCCTTCCACGCCAAACACCGCCCCGCTGGCTCCCACAGAACTGACATAGTCTCCTGACAGAAGTTCGTATCCCATGGATAAAACGCTTCCCGCGATCCCTGACAGAAAATAGAGTACAGCGTACAGAAAATGTCCCATCTTCCTCTCTACGATTTCTCCCGCATAATACAGAACGATCATGTTACTGAAAAGATGTCCCGTGTCCGCATGTAGAAACATGGATGTTATGATTCGGTAATAGGACTTATCCTCTATTACCATCAAAACGCCCAGTGCACCTTTATTATATAACATTCTCCCGGTAAATGTACATATGAGAAATACAATCACATTGACAGCGACCAGACAAATATTCACCCACGGCAGCTTCTTAAGCCATACTCTGTCCCGAATCCTGTCAAATTTGCTGCCTGCATGTCGATTTCCGGTCACAGGTTCCCCGCCGGATAGGATTTCCTCTCCGCTTAGATCCTGCGTGCTGCCTGCACTTTCCCGATGCAGCAGAAGCTCCTCCAGCATTCCCTTCCATCCATAGAAATCATCCGCCTTATTCTCATAAATGATCAGTCTTCTATTAGCCGTATCGATCATCCAGCAGAAGCTGTCACGGGCGCCAAGCTGCCTGGCCTTACCTATATCATCACACAGGATCAGAGACAGCAGGTGTACTTCCTGCTCTCCCTTACTGTGCATGAATTCCGTGATCTTTTCTTTCAAATGCTCAAACTGATCCTCGGAAATATAAACACCCTGCTTATAATCGATCACATGGACGACAACGGCCCCTTGAATCTCCCTGCGGTAATAAAACGTAAACTCGGGAAGATTCGAGGGGACCTTGTTATATCCGTTTCTTTCAAAAAGCTGTTCTATCTGTTCCGATATCATGGCATACTCCCATACTCTTATGAAAACTTTCATCAAAAGGGTACCATTTTCAGTATGTCCTGTCAAATATAAGCCTTACGGGCTGCCTGCCTCTACCTGTAGCAATAATTCAGATTGCCAAAGCGGATCTCGTCTCCCGGTTCTATCTCCACCGTCTCCTGCGGACTCATACGAAGCCCGTTCTTATAGGTACCGTTGGTGGAATTCATATCGGTAAGAAGTACTCTGTCTCCCTGACGGTCAAATCTGGCATGGATTCTGCTGACGGAATTATCCGCAAGCACGTGATCGACACAGCCGGCCATCTTTCCTACCGTGCAGGGAAACTGTCTTAATTCAATATGCCGCTTATTTCTCCTGTCCATCGCATACAGCTTGTTCTCTGCCTCCCTGCTCCCATCAAAAAAGACGGTATTGCTGTAATGATCCATCTCCTGTTCATGAAATGAGACGTTAGAGGCAGGCGACGTCTTCCTTACGCGTGTCGATGCAATTTCCGAACTCATGACCTCGAAATTCATGTCTTTACTGATCACACTGCCGATCTCGACCGGACTCTCCTCCGGCTTCTGACAGGATCCGTCATAGGAACTGCCGCCGTATTCAAACGACTCTTCCATCTCTCCGGCAGCGTCATCCTTTGTTCCGGTTCCCTTCCCTGCCGTCCGTCCCTTCCTGTTCGTCCTGAAGGTTCCCCACAGGCCAAATAGCAGGCAGACCGCCAATACCGCCATAATGCCATATAAAGCAGTCTCTTCCTCCCAAGCCAGGTCGTACATGCCATAAACGACTGCCGCCCCTGCGATTCCAAGTACCGACAACCCTGCAAACACCGGATAAAACAGGCCCCTCTTTGGCGTCGTCTTCCCTTCCTGCTGCAGCCCGGCAGAAGACGGCAGGGTTCCCGGCCTCTCCATCTCTTCCATAAAGTCGAAAGCATCTGTTGGACCCGGCGCCGCCTTACGAATCCTTCGCAGTTCCTCAGACCCATCTTCCGGCCCGCCTTCCATCCCTTCTTCTGACCGCTCTTCCATTCTCTCTTCCGTTCCCTCCTCCAGAATCTGCAGCGCATCTTCCAACAGGAAATGTGGTTCTCCCGCCATCTCACAGATACGGTACATATTTTCTGCCAACTGGCGGTCCTTAGCATCAATATGTTCTATCAGAAAATTCATCAGCGGTTCATATGCCTGCGTTCCTGCCATCTGATAATCCGGATAGTATAAACCGATGTACCGCTTGGTGGAGAGATCGTAATAGATATGCTCCGGCAGCAGTACAAGCGCCGATTCCTCCATAAAAAACCCGGCCAGTCTGTCACAGATTCCACGGATCTGCCATAGCAGATCTCTCACCTGCCCGTAAGACATCTTCGTACTCTGATAGAGGTTCTGCAGCGTTGTTCTGGAACTGATATCATAGTAGTAATATGTAGTGCCGTTGATATGTCTTACGGAACATCGTAATATCTCCCGGATCTTATCCGATGTAAGAATCTTGTACTGATAGCTTCTAACCGCCGCTTCCTGCCCACACTGCAGGATCATGTAATTATGTCTGTAATCTCTGAAATATTTTGCTTCTATCATCTCTGCCCCCTGTCATATTCTGTGTCTAATGTTGTTGCAAAGTAACAATTCAGCCTTATGCTATTCCACGAGTAAAATCGCTCTGTGTGCGATTTTGTGAGTTGTGCAGGCGCCAAAATTTCTCTTTCACTGCGTCAACATATTTCCAATCCATCTGCTCTTACGTATTATATGCGTCGGATTGATGATCTGCGCCCTGGCCTGGGTACGAATTTTCCATCCGCCTTTATCATACATGGTAAATAGCGAACGGATCGGAACTTTAACCTGACATTCGCCGTATACATCCGTCACATGACCGTTCTTGTCCACGCTGCCATGTACCTCGCCTGTTCCAAAATATTTCCGGCCAAATTGTTCCTGTATATGCGCGTTAATATACGGCACCACTCTCTCTTCCTCCTTCTGGATGCTCCCCCGAAAGCAGACCGTATAGGCGTCCTGAAAGAGCACGCACTTGTCATAGGTGTAGAAAGACAGATAGATCAGCAGCACGAAGATAAAGAGCGTCCAGGTGATCAGAAAAGATGCCTCCACCGTCATATAACCGCCCGCCATTTTTCCAAACCGTTTCTTGCTTACAGCCACACTACCACCCCCATTCCCAACAGCAGGAAGGGCGCAAAAGGCACCGCCTTGTCCGTCGTTATCTTCCTTGCAGCCAATAACACCAATATCAGCGCGGACTCCAGCATCAATCCCACAAGCAGGATCATGAAACAACGTCCAAGCCCTGTAAAAAGCCCGGTCATCAGCAGCATCCATCCGTCTCCATAGCCTACTTTCTCCCTCGTCAGCAGACTGAGCCCCCAGAAGGCCGCCCCCGGCAGCGTCGATGCCAGAACCGCCTGCCATGTGTTTTCCCCCAGATCGCCTCTGATCTGTAAAAGGAGCGCTGCCATAATGCCGATCCAGACCACTGCCAGTGGAATCTCCTTCCTGATCCCGTCAAAGAGTGCGCACACGGCCAACAACAGAAACAATAGGATCTCTATCCACATTTTGAACACGCTCCCCTCCCCTGTACCTCCGATAAAGGTACCGTATAAATCGTACGTTTAAGCCCTGCGCACTGAATCTTGCTGTGATAGCTGTTGCCTTGGGACGTAATGTAAACCTGCCCCTGCGCCCTGTCGCCGTCACAGATTTCACAGGGATAGTACCTGCTGCCCGACTGGTTTCTCCTGTTACCCGCTTCCGATACGGAAACCGTCTCGATCGAAGGATTTAAGTAAGTGCAGTTCCGGTCCAGATGATACACGATTCCCGTTCGCGTAATATATACCATCGGATCCTCCTGCTTCGTATCACTGACGTGCCTGGTCACGTCATATCCCGTCCACGCCCTGCCGTAATAACGTTGGCGCATGGTAAATCCCTGAAAACCCATAAGCGATGCGAAAGGCTTCACCTTATAGGAAACCTGAAGATCGATCATGTCTCCTTCTCCCATGACGGAAGACCCCGCCATGGATATGCCGCCGGCACCGCCCACAACACAGGACTGATCCAGGTAATTTCTCCCTGTATACTCCAGGATCTGACTTCTGGCATAGACGCTCGTAAGCGCCACGCCGGCCAGAGATTCCGGCAGCGCCCCGGCCACCGTATGATCATAGACATAACCATAGAAGACCATCTTATTACCGGTCTGATGCAGCGCGGCATTCAGCCTGCTCTGCGTACCGATCATACTGATGGCAAACAGCAGATTAAGCACTGCGAACAGAAAGAACGGAAGCGAGAACGCTGCCTCCAAAGTCATGGATCCCTTGACGCCTCGCCAGGCCTTCCGGCCTTTTTTCTTCTTCCACGACGCGATATCCCCTCGGTCCTTTCGGAAGATGATCAAAGACACCCTCTTTAGCAGTCTGCAGAATGATAGAATAATATGACTACCTTGACTGGTATCAAGATATGCCCGGAGAGAATGTGCTGTCGATTTGTTAGAGTTACCCTGCTTTGACCGTAAAAAGGGCATCTTTGATCACCTCCTTAATAAAACCCATAAGTTCTCGTCATCTCATATGCATATCCGAAGCTGCTCGACACGGACAGATCTGCCTGATAAGTGTCAAAGCAGGCATCCATTCGGAATCTTGCGTTACCTGGCGTCCTGCGGATATCCATCTCCATAATATCCATGGCGCGATAAGCTCGTTGCTCGCTGCCCTGCAGGAAAAGCATGATCTGCAAATATTCCTTATAATTCAGACCTCTTCCTTCACTGTCAGCCGCCAGGCTGCCTCTCACATTCGTCAGACTGTTAATCCCTGTCTTCCAGTCCGCCGCCGTCTTCATGATCGGCACCCTGCCCCCGGAAAGAAGCGTCTTGACATCCTGCAGGCTCTCCACATACGCCCATGCAAACAGGATCGTATAAGCTACCGGCTCAAGCAGCGCCGGACACATGAGCACTGCCGCCAAAGCGCCTGCTGCCGCCTTCGCTTCCGCTACCTTCGCGGAATCCGACAGGATGTAGATCACATTGGCCACTTCGCGCCATCGCAGCAGACGCTTCGCCACATATTCCAGATTCTTCCAGTCCACGTCTTTCCCCGCCAGGATATATTCAATCTGATACTTCAGCAGAGATTTCTCCATCTCCTGACCGTAATATCCGCATTTCTCGAACAAATACACCTGAAAGACCAGTTCATCCGGCTTACCGGAAACGGCTGCCGCGTCCGCACACATGCCGGTTCCCTGGATTCTGGCCCTGTGCGAGAGATACTCCTTCCCATTGATCTTAACGGCGGAGACCGCCGAGGGGTTCTCCAGCACCAGGTTCAATACACCGCTGCTTCTTGTCGCATTGGCCGCATCTGCCGGATTGTTTAACGGCACTTCCGCGAAAACCCCTTCTTCCACTTCCTCCATGGGAAGTCCGATCTCGTCGATCTGCGCCTCATAGCGCGCCCGCTCCGCTCCTACATCTCTTGTCTCCAGTCCATACTGACCAATCTGTGATGTCCCCAGATTAAGCTTCTCCAGGATTGCGCCAAGCGGATAGTCCGCCATATAATCCGTAACCTGTCTTTTTAACACGGCTCCTCCCTCATCCGAAGCAATAGAGTACTGTCCGATCCGTACCGTATCTGCCGACATGGCCAGGAAATCTCTGGCACCCACTCCACTTACAAGTCCTCCCTCCGGTCTGAAATTCTTCTGCATATAATTCTTAAGATGCGCTTCCGTATTCCCGATATCCGCACGGCTGCCGCCATATGACATATCTACAAACAGCAGATCATACTGTTCCAACAGTTCCCTGTGATACTCTGCCAGAACGGAATTCATGCCGATATCCGCAGCACACTCGAATTTCATGCGGATGGCACTGATCCGTGCCCCCTCTATTACGGTGAATACAAGGGACAGGATCAATGTAAGAGACAGTGCAAGAAATACGGTCATATACCCTTTTCTCATGACATTACGGTATTGCTGTCCTTGGTGATCTTCTCAAAGACCTTTTCCACCAGGGCGCGCAGCTGTTTCTTAAAGATGATCACCAGACCGATCAATACGACGATAATCAGTATGACTTCTACCGTTCCCATGCCTTCCTCTTCCCGCAGGAAATCCCGCAGACCTTTTAATTGTGCCTTTTCTTTTCTTCTTGCCATTTTGTTTTCCTCCTGTTGTTCTTTTATCTGCATCAAACCGCCGCCTGTCTGTCTCAAAGAGACTCAGACTATGAACGAAAAGTATGCCGGTACCATGATGATCACCATCACGATACATAACATCATCATCATCGGCAAAAGCAGTTTTGTGCCGGCTTCCTCTCCCAGCTTCTTTGCCAGGTTCTTTCTCTCGGAGAAGGCATTGTCGGCTTCCTGCCGCAGGGCTTTAAGCAGGTCGTTACTCCCCTTGCGCAGATTCTGCGACAAAAGCGTGCTTAATTTCATATAGGCCTGCACCTGACAACGCTTGCCGAAATGATCGTAGGCTTCCTTCTCCGACCTGCCGCTTTGCAATTCATAGCAGGTCATCAGTATTTCTTCATAGGCATATCGCTTTCTTTCCTGTTGACGTTTCCTGTAATCCTCTCCCATCTTGAAGAAGGCATTCCTAATCGTCATGCCGGCCCCCATATACAACGCCAGCTTGTTGACGATCTCCGGATAATCCA
>CANOCU010000066.1 GCA_947564645.1 uncultured Lachnospiraceae bacterium | reverse complement strand
TATTGATCCAATATGCCAAGCACCCTTATGGCTCCTTTGTGGTCTTCGCTGGCTAGAGTACGAAGGCGTACCCGGTTGACTGTCGAGAAGGATGTCTCGGCAGATGAGAAAAATGCTGATAACAACACCAGAATCAGTAACGATACGAGTTGTATGACACCTGTGGTATCCAATTGAAATATTCACTCCTTATACTATGTAATAATTTATGCGCCCAAATTGGCGGCATGAAATAAGTTTACTATGAAACCCAATAATGTGTCAAGTTTTTCCAGAGGTTGGAATATATATTTAAGTAGAAAGAGAAAGCAGATCGACTGTAATAATGGAGGGAATATGGGAAAAAAGGAGTTTTATACACAGAAGGCCGTCTTTGTGACGAAGTGTATGCTTGCGGCCTATATACTGACGGCAGGATTATTGCTGTTACTGGCCTTTATGCTGTACAGATTCGGCCTTTCCGAAAAAATAGTGTCCATATGCATCATTGGTATTTATATCGCGGTTACCTTTTTGATAGGGATGCTGTCCGGGAAACGTGCCGGCAGGAAGAAATTTCTGTGGGGACTGGCGATGGGAACTGGCTATTATGTGATTCTGGTGGCAGTATCCCTGATCGTTAACAGAGGACCGCAGGATGTGGCGGGAAACATGCTGACGGTATTTATTCTGTGTGCCGGCAGCGGTATGTTAGGAGGGATGATCAGCTGAGGACAGAGCAGCGACTGAAATTTTTGTAAAAAATGCTTTTCTGGCGGTAAAAAATATGATATACTACATATCGTTATGGGATCAAGTCTCATTTGGGATGAACATAAGGAGGAGATAACATATGAAACATATTAAGACATTGACGACGAGAGATGTAAAGGAATCCATGAAGAAGGGCGGATGCGGCGAATGTCAGACATCCTGTCAGTCGGCTTGTAAGACATCCTGTACCGTAGGCAATCAGAGCTGTGAGAAAGCCAGATAGTCAGGCGCCGCGGTTTACAGGAATAAAGATAAGAGATGTAAGCAGCGATTTATGATCGCTGCTTATTATGCGTAGGGATACTTATAGGAGAGATATCGTGATACATCAATATGTAAGCAACGGGTATAACATTGTGCTGGATGTCAACAGCGGCTGTGTGCACGTGGTGGATGAGATAACATACCGTGTCATACCGCTTGTGGAAGAGGCGCTTGCGCAGAATACGGAAGGGATCGGGAATCTGGCGGCTTATGCGGCAGGCAGACTGTCAGAGAGCAGTGAAGAGCCGGTGGAGGCTCTGGCCCTGCAGGAAGTGATCGGGGAGATCCTGGAACTGAAAGAGGCAGGGATGCTGTATACCGAGGACATCTATGAGCAATACATCGACGAGTTTAAGAACCGCGGGACGGTGGTGAAGGCGCTTTGTCTGCATATTGCCCATGACTGCAATCTGGCCTGTCAATATTGTTTTGCACAGGAGGGCGAGTACCATGGAAGAAAAGCGCTGATGAGTTTTGAAGTGGGCAGGAAGGCGCTTGATTTTCTGGTGGCATCTTCCGGCAGCCGGGTTAACCTGGAAGTAGACTTTTTCGGCGGAGAGCCGCTCTTAAACTGGCAGGTAGTGAAAGATCTGGTGGCTTATGGCAGGAGCCTGGAGGAACCACATCATAAGAAGTTCCGTTTTACGCTGACGACCAACGGGGTGCTTTTAAATGACGAGATCCTGGAGTTTGCCAACAAAGAGATGGCGAATATCGTTTTGAGCATCGATGGCAGGAAGAAGATCCATGATCTGATGCGGCCGCACAGGGGCGGACAGGGAAGTTATGACGAGGTAGTGCCGAAGTACAAGAAGGTGGCAGAGAGCAGGAACCAGATGAACTACTATGTCAGGGGTACTTTTACGCGAAACAATCTGGATTTCGCAGAAGATGTCAGACATTTGGCGGATGAGGGATTCGAGCAGATCTCGGTGGAGCCTGTGGTGGCGGCAGACACGGAGGCATACGCGCTGCGGGAGGAGGACATCCCGGCGATCCTTGCCGAGTATGATAAGCTGGCTCTGGAATATATTCGCAGAAAAAAAGAGGGAAAAGGTTTCAATTTCTTTCATTTTATGATAGATTTAGAAGGTGGCCCGTGTGTGGCCAAGCGGCTGTCAGGCTGTGGGTCGGGAACGGAGTATCTGGCGGTGACGCCCTGGGGGGATTTCTACCCCTGCCATCAGTTTGTAGGACAGGAAGAGTTCCTGATGGGCAATGTGGATGAGGGAATCATCCGCACGGATATCAGGGACACTTTTAAACGCTGCAATGTTTATGCAAAGGAGAAGTGCAGGGATTGTTTCGCAAAATTCTACTGCAGCGGCGGCTGTGCCGCAAACGCATATCATTTCAGCGGCAGTATAGACGGCGCTTATGATCTTGGCTGTGAGCTGCAGAAAAAGCGCGTGGAATGCGCGATCATGATAAAAGCGGCGCTTGCCGATGAAGAAAAGGAGAAGACATTATGAAAAAAAGCAGAGCAATGATCAGCCTGGTCGTATTTGTCCTGATACTGGGGCTGCTCGGTTACACGGCAGTTTTCGGTGTGGGTTCGGACAAGTCCGGTTCGGCGTCAAGTATTAAACTTGGACTGGATCTGGCCGGAGGCGTCAGCATCACCTATCAGGTTGTAGGAGATGAGAATCCTGATGCCGAGGACATGAACGATACGATCTACAAGCTGCAGCAGCGTGTACAGAATTACAGCACGGAGGCGCAGGTCTATCAGGAAGGTTCCGACCGGATCAATATTGAGATCCCGGGCGTGTCGGATGCCAATGCGATTCTGGAGGAACTTGGCAAACCGGGAAGCCTGTACTTTATTGCCCAGACAGACAGTGAAGGGAATCAGAACTATACCAGTTCCTTCGGTGTGGATGCGGAAGGGAACCTGATACCGCAATACATGTTAAATAAGACGATCGGCGAGATGCTGGAAGACGGTTCCATCATCCTGACCGGTACGGAAGTGGACAGTGCGCAGGCTAGAACCCAACAGGATTCTATGGGCAATTCCCAGAATGTGGTGGCGCTGACACTTAACGAGACAGGCAAGCAGGCTTTCGCTGAGGCGACCAGGAAGGCTTTTGAGAACGGCGAGACGATCGCGATCTATTATGATGACGAATTTGTCAGCGTACCCGGCGTGGAAGCAGTGATCACGGACGGCAACGCAGTCATCACAGGACAGAGCACGCCGGCAGAAGCGGAGCAGCTGGCATCAACCATCCGAATCGGCGGTCTGAAACTGGAACTGGAAGAACTGCGCTCCAACGTGGTCGGCGCCCAGCTTGGTTCGGAGGCGATCCATACCAGCCTGATCGCTGCAGGAGTCGGTTTTGCGCTGGTGGTTGTCTTTATGATCGCCGTTTACTATATTTCGGGTTTGGCAGCATCTTTAGCGCTGTGCCTGTATACGGAACTGATGGTGATTCTGTTATATGCTTTTGAAGCAACCTTGACATTGCCCGGTATTGCAGGTATCATCCTGTCAGTCGGTATGGCGGTGGATGCCAACGTGATCATTTTCGCACGGATCAGGGAGGAACTGGCTACCGGCAAGACGGTACAGTCTTCGATCAAGATCGGTTTCAGTAAGGCGTTGTCGGCGATTCTGGACGGTAATATCACGACCTTTATCGCAGCCATCGTACTGTACCTGATGGGGAGCGGCACGATCAGGGGCTTCTCGATCACTTTGATGTTGGGTATCATCTTATCCATGTTTACGGCGCTTTTTGTCACGAAATTCCTGATCAACGTGCTGTATGCGCTGGGCGTACAGAGTGAGAAGGCATACGGTGTAGGCAAGGAAAGAAAGACGATCAATTTCCTGTCCAGGAGAAAGGCGTTTTTTGGATTGTCCATCGGTGTGATCCTGATCGGTTTCGTGGTGATGGGAGTCAATCAGGCGGGAATGGGTATGCCGCTGAATTACAGTCTTGATTTCGTGGGAGGCACTTCCACGACGATGACGCTGAATGAGGATATGAGCATTGAGCAGATCGATGCGCAGATCGTGCCGCTGATCGAGGAGATCACAGGGGACGGCAACGTGCAGACCACGAAGGTGGCAGGCTCTAATCAGGTGATCATCAAGACAAGAACGCTGGATGTAGAAGAGCGTAAAGAATTTGCGGATGTTATGGTGAATAACTTTGCTGTGGAGGAAGACAGCATTACAGCGGAGACGATCAGCGCTACGATCAGCTCCGAGATGCAGACAGGGGCAGTCAAGGCGATCGTTGTGGCGACGATCCTGATGCTTCTGTATATCTGGTTCCGATTTAAGGATATCCGTTTTGGCGCCAGTGCCGTGGCGGCTTTGGTACATGACGTGTTGGTTGTGCTTGCCTTCTATGCGATCGTGAAGATCTCGGTGGGCAATACGTTCATCGCATGTATGCTGACGATCGTGGGTTACTCTATCAATGCGACGATCGTTATCTTCGACCGCATCCGTGAGAACCTCAAAGAGATGCGGAATAAAGAAGAACTGCAGGATCTGGTCAACAGGAGTATATCCCAGACATTGTCAAGAAGTATCTTTACTTCCCTGACCACCTTCTTCATGGTGGCGGCGCTGGAAGTATTCGGCGTATCTTCTATCCGGGAATTTGCACTGCCGTTGATCGCAGGTATCATCTGCGGTACGTATTCATCCATCTGTCTGACAGGCGCGCTTTGGTATGTGCTGCGAACCAAAGTGGGACAGAAAGCAGTTAAGACGGCCAAATAGAAGATCGGGTTGTGTGACAGAGGGCGCTCTGCGATGTGCGGAGCGCCTTTTCCTGTATGTTTTGCGGGGCGCTTTTCACAGGAAACCATAAAGATAAAGGAGTAAAGGAAGAAGGCAGCATGGCGAAATGGATGGTATCAGCCAAGAAGGCAGATTTTAATGCAGTGGCAAAAAGGTTTCAGATCGATCCGGTGATAGCCAGGATCATCCGCAACAGAGATATGACGGAGGAAGAAGAGATTGACAGGTTTCTGCACGGTACGCTGCAGGATCTGCATGATCCTTTTCTGCTCAGGGACGCCGCGAAAGCAGCCGGTATCCTGTATGACCGGATCAGGAGAGGAAAGCATATCCGGATCATCGGCGACTACGATATCGACGGGATCTGCTCTGCCTATATCCTGTTTGCCGGCTTATCACACTGCGGAGCCGATGTGGATACCGTGATCCCCCACCGTATTCATGACGGATATGGATTGAATGATCATCTGATCAGGGAAGCGTGGGAAGCGGGCAGGGATACGATCGTGACCTGTGACAACGGCATTGCGGCGAAGGAGCAGATCGCTTATGCCAGATCCCTGGGTATGACCGTGATCGTAACGGATCATCATGAGGTGCCTTATGAGGTGCTGGAGGACGGGAGCAGGATGGAATGTCTGCCGGAAGCGGATGCGGTGATAGATCCGAAGCAGGAACTGTGTGAATATCCGTTTGACGGTATCTGCGGCGCTGTAGTTGCCTATAAGTTTTTACAGGTATTATTTGCATGTGGCAATATACCGGATACGGCAGAGCTGATGCAGGAGCTGTTGGCCTTTGCGGCCGTCGCCACGGTCGGGGATGTGATGCAGCTTGTGGATGAGAACAGGATCCTGGTCCGGTATGGGCTGCGGCAGATATCCCGAACTTCCAACTTTGGCCTGCAGGCTCTGGTGACGGCGAACGGCCTGCAGGAGAAGAAACTGACAGCCTATCATATCGGATTCGTACTGGGGCCCTGTCTTAACGCTACCGGCCGGCTGGATACGGCGGACAGGGCGATGCGCCTGTTTCGGACAAGGGACAGGGCAGAGGCGGCAGTGATCGCAGGGGAGTTGAAAGAGCTGAATGAGAGCCGTAAGGACATGACGTTGTCGGGAACGGAAGAAGCCGTCAGGATAATAGAAGAAGGCGGTATTAAGGAGGATAAGGTATTGGTGGTTTACCTGCCGGACTGTCATGAGAGTCTGGCGGGGATTATAGCCGGACGGATCAGGGAACGTTATCATAAACCCGTCTTCGTGCTGACATTGGCGGAAGACGGTGTAAAGGGGTCAGGACGATCCATCGAGGCATATCATATGTATGATAAGATGAGTGAATGTAAGGAACTCTATACGAAATACGGAGGACATAAACTGGCGGCAGGCGTATCCATGCCGGAGACAAACGTGGAAGCCTTTCGCAGTTTTCTGAATGAACACTGCGGACTGACGGAAGAAGACTTTGAAGAGAAGATCCATATTGATGTGCCGATGCCGATGTCCTATGTAACGCCTGAATTTGTGAGACAGCTTTCGGTGTTGGAGCCTTTCGGAAACGGCAATCCAAAGCCTGTTTTTGCTCAGAGGAATCTAAGGCTTCTTTCAGGGCGCATATTCGGCAGAAATAATAATGTGGGTAAATACCGTGTTATGGATGAGGCCGGCAGTCAGTATGATATGATGTATTTCGGAGATTTGGAGGCATGGCATGATTTCCTGCAGGAACATTTTGGGACTGCCGCCTGCGATGATCTGTATCATGGACGAACCATAAAAGCGCCTGCTATAGTGATCCATGTCATATATTATCCGGATCTGAATGTGTATCAGGGACGGGAGAGTCTGCAGATGATCATGCAGGATTATGCTCCGGCGGTCACAGCCTGACGCCGACAGACAAAAGGTATACTGCGCGTCAGATCGATCCGCCGTGCAGCATAACAAAAAAGTCTGGGGCGTCCCAGACTTTTTCGCATTTTCTTATGAGGGGGGAGATAGTGAGTTCATCAACTATCTAAGTAACATCATAAAGTGAAAATGTGTCCAAAATGTGTTTAGTTTATTAGAAAAGAATAAAAATACCTTAAGAAAGATTAAAGAGAGTATAAAGGAAAAATGAATTGTACAGACAGGTCCGGACAGTGGCGTGCCGGGTGCGGATAGGGAGCTTAAGAAGATGCGTAAATCATGGTAAATGTTGAAAAAATGCGGCTGTCGTGCTATCTTAATATAGTATAAATTTTTCAACGACTGTGAATCTGTTGCCATGGAATATCCTGCTTTCGTAATAAGGCATATCGGGAGGAACGGATTCGAAAGGAAATCTGTGATAGAGAGGAGTAGAATGACGGATGGCAGTTTTGAAAGAATTACTGGCAAAAATTGATCATGAATGTACCCGCGGTACGTTGGAACGGGAGGTGACGGATATTGTCTATGATTCCCGTAAGGTGGCGCCAGGCAGTATGTTTGTCTGCATTTCCGGGGCTGTCGCAGACGGACATAAGTTTGCGGCTGATGCCGTGAACGCCGGCGCGGGTACCCTGCTTGTAGAGAAGGATGTGGAACTGCCGGAGGATGCGGATGTGACAGTGATCCGGGTGGAGGATACCCATTATGCCATGGCCTTCGTGTCGGCGGCTTTCTTCGGGGATCCGGCAAAAGAGATGAAGATCATCGGCATCACGGGAACCAAGGGGAAGACGACGACCACCTATCTGGTGAAATCCATCCTGGAACAGGCGGGCAGGAAAGTGGGGCTGATCGGTACGATTGAGATCATCATCGGCGATACCCATATTCATGCGGATCACACGACGCCGGAATCTTATCTGATCCAGAAATATTTCCGTCAGATGGCGGACGCCGGCTGCGATACGGTGGTGATGGAAGTTTCTTCTCAGGGACTGATGCTGCACAGGACGCAGGGGTTTGTCTTTGACTTTGGTATCTTCACCAATTTAGAGCCGGATCATATCGGGAAGGGAGAGCATAAGGATTTCGATGATTATCTGCATTGTAAGGGACTGCTCTTCCAACAGTGCAGGACGGGGATCGTGAATAAGGACGATGTGCACTGGAAGGCTGTGACCGCCGGACATACGTGTGAACTGGAAACTTACGGCATCGATGAGGAGGCGGATCTTCGCGCAGAGAATATTAATTTTGTGCGGGAGGCAGGTAGCCTGGGCATGGCGTTTGACGTGACCGGACTGATGAACTTTCCGGTGCGGATAGCGACGCCCGGTAAATTCAGCGTATACAATGCGCTGACGGCCATAGCGATCTGCCGGCATTTCGGGGTGGAGGAAGAGGCCGTCAGGAAGGCGCTTGCGCAGGCGAAGGTGAAAGGCCGGATCGAGCCTGTCAGGGTATCGGATCAATTTACCCTGATGATCGATTATGCGCACAACGCCATGGCGCTCAAAAGCCTTCTGACAACGCTGCGGGCTTATGAGCCGCACCGGCTTATCTGTCTTTTTGGCTGCGGCGGCAACAGGGCCAAATCCAGGCGGTATGAGATGGGAGAGGTCAGCGGCAGTATGGCGGACTTGACGATCATCACCTCGGATAATCCCAGATACGAGGAACCGCAGGCGATCATTGACGATATCAAGGCAGGCATCTATAAGACGCAGGGCGCCTATGTGGAGATCTGCGACAGGAAGGAGGCCATCGCCTATGCGATCGATCATGGCGAGCCGGGGGACATTATCGTACTGGCCGGTAAAGGACACGAAGATTATCAGGAGATCTGCGGGGTAAAATATCCCATGGATGAGAGAGTGCTGATCGAAGAGATCCTGGCCGGGCGGCGATAGAGCCGGAGGCTTATGAGGAAATCCAAACAGGTAACAGGGCCGGAACTGTTGCAGGCAATGGCTGGACTTTTAACGGCAGGAAGGAGACGGTATGGCAGAATGGTATGCGGATGTGATCATAGATATTTCCCATGATAAGGTTGACCGTCCGTTTCAGTACCGGATCCCGCCGCAGCTGGCAGGTCAGGTATACCCTGGCGTCCGCGTACAGGTGCCTTTCGGGAAGGGAAATCTGGTCAAAGCAGGATATGTGGTGGATCTTTCCGGTCAGACGGATTATCCGGTGGATAAGATCAAGTCTATCATCGCCGTGGACGATAAGGGGATCACGGCGCAGGGAAGCCAGATCCGGATCGCATACTGGCTGAAAAGACAGTACGGATCAACGATGATCGCGGCGCTTAAGACCGTGCTTCCCGTAAAGCAGAAGCTCAGGCAGTTAGAGCGGAAGAAAGTAACGCGGTGCGTGGAGGGAGATACCCTTCTTGCCGCATTGCAGTTGTGTGAGAAGAAGCATCAGACGGCAAAGGCGCGGGTGTTGCGCGCTCTGATGACGGATGAAATCCTTCCCTATGAATTGATCCGGCAGAAGCTGAATGTATCGCCGGCTACGCTTGCCGCGCTGGAAAAACAGGGGTGCCTGCGGATCGAGGCGGAAGCTTACTACCGCAATCCGGTCAGGTGTGTGGCCGGAGAGGAGAAAAGAATTGTGCCAAGCAGGGCGCAGCAGGAGATCATAGAAACCGTGGTGGATGATTACCGGGCAGGACATCCGGGAACTTACCTGATCCATGGCGTGACGGGAAGCGGTAAGACGGAAGTCTATCTGGGGATCATAGAGCAGATGATCGGGATGGGAAAGCAGGCCATTATGCTGATCCCGGAGATCGCGCTCACTTATCAGACACTGCTGCGGTTCTATAAACGATTTGGAGACAGAGTCTCGGTGATCAACTCTTCTCTTTCCCAGGGAGAGAAGTACGATCAGATCAGGCGGGCGCAGGCCGGGGAACTGGATGTGATTATCGGACCCAGATCGGCGTTGTTTACACCTTTTCCCAATCTGGGCGTCATAATCGTGGACGAGGAGCACGAGAGCAGCTATAAGAGCGAATCCATGCCGAAATACCATGCAAGGGAGACTGCGGTTCAGATCGCCGTCATGCACCGGGCCAGTGTCGTGCTGGGATCCGCGACGCCTTCCATGGAAGCTTATTACAGGGCAAAAAGGGGAGAATACAGGCTGTTTGAGATGAAGGCCCGCCATGGCGTGAGTATGCTGCCGAGGGTATATACCATAGATTTAAGAGAAGAATTAAAGCAGGGCAACCGTTCGGTCTTCAGCAGGAAGCTGCGGGAGCTGATCGGCGGACGGCTGCAGGCGGGAGAGCAGACCATGCTTTTTCTGAACAGGCGGGGCTATGCCGGTTTTATCTCCTGCAGGTCATGCGGGCATGTGATGAAATGCCCGCATTGTGATGTTTCACTTTCCGAACACCGGGGAAATATGTTATTATGTCATTATTGCGGCTATGAGGAGCAAAGAGCGGCAAAGTGCCCTGTGTGCGGTTCCAGATATCTGATGGGTTTCAAGGCAGGAACGGAGCAGATCGAGGAAGCGCTGCACAAGGAGTTTCCGAGGGCACGGGTGCTGCGTATGGATGCCGATACCACGAAGAGTAAGGAAAGCTATGAGAAGATCTTGTCGGCTTTCGCGGATGAGAAGGCGGATATCCTGGTCGGGACGCAGATGATCGTGAAGGGTCATGATTTTCCGAATGTAACGCTGGTAGGCGTTCTGGCGGCGGATCTGTCACTGAATCAGAATGATTATCGTGCCGGGGAGAGAACGTTTCAGCTGCTGACCCAGGCGGCAGGGCGTGCCGGCAGAGGAGATAAGCCGGGAGAAGTGGTGTTCCAGACCTATCAGCCGGAGCACTACAGTATCCTTCATGCGGCAAGGCAGGATTATCAGGGATTCTATGAGGAGGAGATCGCTTATCGGGAACTGATGCAGTATCCTCCGGCAGCGCATATGCTGGCGGTGCTGATCACTTCCAGACAGCAGGAACAGGGGGAGACGCTTGGCAGCCAGATGACTGCCGTTATCAGGGAGCGGATGCGCTTTGGTGCGCAGACGCTGCCGGCACGAAGCACGGCAGAAGGTGAGGCGAAAGCCGGGAAGACGTGGCAGAAGCTGCAGATCATAGGGCCGACGGAGGCAGCGATCAGCAAGATCAATGATTTATACCGGCATGTCTTCTACCTGAAGCATCCGGATTATCAGATACTGGTAGAGAGCAAGGATCTGTTGGAGCATTTTTGTAAAGAGAAAGAACTTAAGAATCAGACGGTGCAATATGATTTCGATCCGATGAATACATATTAACCAACAGGGTTCCGCGCTGCGGAATCTCAAAACGTGGGAAGGATTGAGACAGGAAATTTGGACGTAGTGTATCGGAAACGTTTCGGAATGGAGGATGAAATGGCAATCAGAAAAATCAGGGAGATCGGAGATCCGGTTCTGAATAAGCGGTGTAAGGAAGTGACAGAGA
Source organism: uncultured Lachnospiraceae bacterium (assembly GCA_947564645.1). Lineage (GTDB taxonomy): Bacteria > Bacillota > Clostridia > Lachnospirales > Lachnospiraceae > UBA3282. The sequence continues at coordinate 9,649 of CANOCU010000066.1, read as the reverse complement.
TCACGCCGAGGATCCAGGATCTGATCGACGATATGTTTGAGACTTTGTATGAGGCGGAAGGCGTGGGACTTGCGGCGCCGCAGGTAGGCATTTTAAAAAGAATCGTGGTGATCGACGTGACGGGTGAGGATCCGCTTTTGCTGATCAATCCGAAGCTGATCGAGTCCAGCGGAGAGCAGACCGGATACGAGGGATGCTTAAGCGTACCTGGCAAGCAGGGTAATGTGACCCGTCCCAATTATGCGAAGATCATTGCCTATGATGAGAATCTGAATCCTTTTGAGCTGGAGGGGACAGAGCTGCTTGCCAGGGCCATCTGCCATGAACTGGATCATCTGGAAGGCCACCTTTATGTGGAGCGGGTAGAGGGACCGCTTGTCAATACGGAGGATCTGGAAGAAGAGCAATAGGGTAACGGTTCAGCCTTACGACATGGAGGTGCAAGGATAATGAGAGTTGTTTTTATGGGAACTCCGGGCTTTGCGGTGGGGGCGCTGGAAGCGATCCTGCAGGCCGGACATCAGGTGGCTGCGGTGGTGACCCAGCCCGATAAGCCAAAGGGACGGGGGAAAGAGATTCGGATGACGCCGGTCAAGGCCTGTGCCGTGTCTCACGGAATCACCGTATTCCAGCCTGTCAAAGTAAAGGAGCAGGAGGCGGTGGAAACACTTCGGGGATATAACGCCGATATTTTTGTGGTAGCCGCGTTCGGTCAGCTTCTATCGGAGGAGATTCTGTCGATGCCGCGATATGGCTGTGTGAACATCCATGCTTCCCTGCTGCCAAAATACAGAGGTGCAGGACCGATCCAGTGGGCAATCATCAACGGGGAGGAGAAGACCGGCGTTACCATCATGCAGATGGATAAGGGACTGGATACCGGGGATATGCTGTTGAAGGAGGAGGTCAGGATAGAGCCTAAGGAAACCGGGGACAGCCTGCATGACAAGCTGGCGGCAGTGGGAGCAGGGCTGATCGTGGAAGCCCTGGCGAAGCTGGAGCGGGGTGAATTGACGCCGGAGAAGCAGAAAGAAGAAGAGACCTGCTATGCAAAGCGGCTTCAGAAGTCCATGGGCAGGATCGACTGGCAGCAGAGCGCGAAGAGACTGGACTGTCTGATCAGGGGCCTGATCTCCTGGCCGGGTGCTTATACGGTACTGCATGGAAAGAATCTGAAGATCTGGGAGGTCGAGGCGGTAGAGGAGTCAGAGAGTACGGCACAGGGATCGATGCTGCAGACAGATTCTGACCAGATCTTGCCTGGCACTGTGGTCAACGTGGAGCGGGAAGCATTCTATGTGAAGACCGGAGAGGGACTGTTGAAGATACTGGCGGTGCAGCCGGAGGGAAAGAAACGGATGCCGGTCAGAGAGTTTCTTCTTGGCTATCCGGTAAAGGCAGGAGAGCAGCTTCAGTGATGATGCCGCATTGGCAAAAGCGGCATGGAAATGGAGGGAAACAATGGGATATTATTATGGGTATTATATGGATCCGACATATTTACTGGTATTGATCGGGGCGATTCTTTGTATCTTCGCACAGATGAGGGTATCATTCACTTACAGGAGATATTCCGGTGTAAGGAGTAAGAGTGGTCTGACCGGCGCGCAGGCGGCGCAGCGGATCCTGCAGCTGTCCGGGATCCGCGACGTCCGCATCGAACATGTCCGCGGGGAATTGACGGATCATTATGATCCTGCTCATAAGGTTTTACGGTTATCGGATTCCGTGTACGGCTCTTCCTCCATTGCGGCCATTGGGGTTGCGGCGCACGAGTGCGGTCACGCCGTACAGCATGATAAGGGATATGCTCCTCTGAAAATACGTACGGCGCTTGTTCCGGCGGCAAATATCGGATCGAAGGCAGGGATTCCGCTGATCTTTCTCGGTGTCTTGCTGGGGATGAACCAGACTCTGATCCAGGTGGGTATCTGGGTATTTGCGCTGGCTGTGCTTTTTCAGCTGATCACGCTGCCGGTGGAATTCAATGCCTCCGGGCGTGCGCTTGCCATGTTGGGAGATTATGGCATGCTGGAGCGGGAGGAGACGAACGGATGCCGGCGCGTGCTTGGCGCGGCGGCGCTTACCTATGTGGCGGCAGCCGCATCGGCGATCCTGCAGCTGCTCAGACTGGTTCTGCTGTTCGGGAACAATGACAGGAGAAGAGACTGATTTTTGCCAAAGGCTGACATGGGAGAGTGCAGAGATGAACATGCGGGAACTTGTTTTGGATATCTTACTGGAGCTTAACAGACAGGACGAGTATCTGAATGTCCTGCTCTTTGGAGTCCTGGAGAAGTACGATTATCTTGACGGGAAGGAAAAGGCTTTCATCAAGCGGGTATGTGAGGGGACGGTGGAGCGGCGGATACAGATCGACTATATACTGGACCGGTTTTCCAGGGTGCCCGTGAGGAAGATGAAGCCCCTGATCAGGGAACTTCTGCGTATGAGCGTATATCAGATTCTGTTTATGGAGCATATTCCCGATGCGGCGGTCTGCAATGAAGCCGTTAATCTGGCGAAAAAGCGGAAATTTTCGTCTTTACAGGGATTTGTAAACGGGGTGCTGCGGGCGGTAGTGCGGGGGAAAGACGCGATAGAATATCCGGACAGAGAGCAGGATGCATATGCTTATCTGTCTGTTTATTATTCGGCGCCTGCGTGGCTCGTGCAGCATTTGTGCGATGCATACGGGATGGAGCAGTGCGAGAGGATACTGCAGTCCTTTTTACAGAGAAGGCCGGTCTGCATCCGCATGAAAGAGACGCTGCCTGTAAAGGAGCGGGAACGTCTTCTTCAGGTATGGCAGCGCGCGGGAGTAACGGTGCGGCAGCATCCTTATCTTGCCTGTGCGGTAGAAGTACAAAAGACAGATGGGATAAAAAGTCTGGAAGGATATGAGGAGGGGGCTTTTGCGGTCCAGGATGTCAGCTCGATGCTTGTAGTGGAGACGGCCGGGATCCGGGCAGGAGATACCGTGATCGATGTGTGTGCGGCGCCCGGCGGCAAAGCCATCCACGCCGCCGAAAAGCTGGCGGGAACAGGACAGGTGGTCGCCTGCGACCTGACCGCCCGTAAGACAGCTAAGATTGAAGATAACAGGGACAGGATGCGGATTCAGAATCTTTCGGTTGTCATACAGGATGCCCGGGAGAGAAATGATAAGTTAGTCGGGCAGGCGGATGTGCTGTTGGTGGATGTGCCCTGCTCGGGACTTGGGGTGATCGGTAAGAAACAGGATATCAAGTACCGGGTGACAAAGCAGTCCCTGCAGGATATCACTGTGCTGCAGCGGCAGATCGTGCAAAATGTGATACAATATCTGAAACCGGAAGGGATCATGATGTACAGCACCTGTACGATGAATCCGGAAGAGAACGAGAAGATGGTTGACTGGATCTGCCGCGAATTTGATATGGAGACGGCGGGAATGCAGGCAGGCTTGCCGGATGCGTTAAAGGCATCAGGAGAAAAGGGATTTCTGCAGTTGCTGCCGGGTATCCACGAGACGGACGGCTTCTTTATCGCCAGGCTTCGCAGGCGAAAGCAGAAGCGGCAGGGAGACATTGCCGTCAGGGAACAGGCGGCGGAAGCGCTGATCTGATACGATAGCAGGACAAAACGGATGGAAAATATTGAGAGAAGAGACATTAAATCGCTTACGATGGCACAATTGAAGGAAGAGATGGAGGCGCTTGGAGAGAAGCCGTTTCGCGCCGGACAGTTATATGAGTGGATGCATGTAAAGCTGGCAGAGCGGTATGAGGAGATGACGAATATTCCGCATAAACTGTTAGACCGGTGCAGGGAGCGCTATACCTATACGGCGTTCAAAATGATCCGCATACAGGAGTCCAAACTGGATGGCACCAGGAAATACTTGTTTATGCTGCCGGACGGCAACACGGTGGAGAGCGTCTGGATGCGCTACAGGCACGGCAATTCCGTATGCATTTCCTCACAGGTGGGATGCCGCATGGGATGCCGCTTCTGCGCCTCTACACTGGATGGACTGGAGCGGAATCTGCTGCCTTCCGAGATGCTGGAACAGATTTATGCCATTACAAGACATACCGGAGAGCGGGTGTCTAACGTAGTGGTAATGGGAACCGGGGAACCGTTGGACAACTTCGACAATCTTTTGCAGTTTATCACGCTGTTGACGGATGAGAACGGACTGCATATCAGCCAGAGGAACGTCACGGTATCCACCTGCGGCATTGTGCCCAGGATGTATCAGCTGGCAGACAGACAGCTGCAGATCACGCTGGCTCTGTCCTTACATGCGGCAACGGATGAGAAACGGCAAAGCCTGATGCCGGTGGCCAACCGGTATTGCCTGCATGAGCTGATGGAGGCATGTGCCTGTTATTTTGAAAAGACCGGCAGGAGGATCACTTTCGAATATAGTCTGGTGAAAGGCGTCAACGATACGACCGGGGATGCGCAGCAGCTGATCAGGCTGATCAAGGGGCTGAACTGCCATGTGAATCTGATTCCGGTTAATCCGATTAAAGAACGGGATTATATCCAGTCTGAACGCCGTGCAGTGGAAGCGTTTAAAGCCTGTCTTGAAAAGAACGGGATCAATGCTACGATTAGAAGAGAAATGGGGCGGGATATCGACGGAGCATGTGGGCAGTTGAGACGCAGACATATCAAGGAAACTCATCTGTGCAGATCATAAAAATGTCCATAAAAAAATGGAGATAGCGAGACTCGAACTCGTGACCTATACGTTGCGAACGTATCGCTCTCCCAACTGAGCTATATCCCCATGAATAAAACGAGCTTTGCTCGTTTTTTATATTATAGCACTTTTAAGGAAGAATGCAAGTGATTTTTATCTTTTCTTTGCTGCCTTACGGCCGCTGTACGGATCGGCTTTTTCATATCTGATACGATAGATTTGCGGAAGATTGGATTTAGGGATTGACGTTGTTATGGAATTAAGGGATAATACAAATAACTGATAACGTAAAACGTTTTACAGAGGAGGAAAAACTATGTCAGACTATTTTGGACAGGAAGTTCCAAAGTTGGGGTTCGGATTGATGCGTCTTCCGAAGAAAGAGCCGCATATGGATATGGAGCAGGTAAAGCAGATGGTAGACCTGTTTATGAAAGCCGGATTTACTTATTTTGATACTGCATATGTATATCAGGGCTCTGAGGCGGCGGCTAAGGAGGCGCTTGTGGACCGGTACCCGCGGGAATCTTATACGTTGGCAACGAAGCTTAATGCTTCGGCGGCGGACAGCGAAGCGGCGGCCAGGATGCAGTTTCAGACCAGTCTGGAGCGAACCGGAGCGGGATACTTTGATTATTATCTGCTCCATGCACTGATGGAAGACAATTATAAGAAGTATGATCAGTATCATCTCTGGGATTTTGTGAAGGAGCAGAAAGCCAAGGGACTGATCAAACACATCGGATTTTCTTTCCATGGCGGGCCGAAACTGTTGGAGCAGCTGTTAACGGAGCATCCGGAAACAGAGTTCGTACAGCTGCAGATCAATTATGTCGATTGGGAGAGCCCAACGGTAGCGTCAAGAGCCAATTATGAAGTGGCAAGGAAATTTGGAAAGTCCATCGTGATTATGGAACCTGTAAAGGGCGGAGGACTTGCAGATCCTCCGAAGGCAGTAAAGAATCTGTTTACAGGGTATCGTCAGGATATGTCAGCTGCGTCATGGGCGGTACGCTTTGCGGCATCTTTGGATGGAATCATAACCGTGCTGTCCGGAATGTCAAATATTGAGCAGATGGAAGATAACCTGTCTTATATGAAAGCATTTGAACCGTTGAATGAAGAAGAAAGAAAGATCATTCAGGAAGCACAGGATATCTTAGGACAGTCAGCAACGATTCCGTGTACGGCGTGTCATTACTGTACGGAAGGCTGTCCGAAGTATATTCCGATCCCGGAGATCTTCCAGGCGATGAACAAACAGCTTGGAAAAGGGCAGATGAAAGAAGCTGTTGCTGATTATCAGGAAGCCGTTGAATCTGCAGGGAAAGCTTCTGACTGCATAGATTGTAAACAATGTGAGCACGCGTGTCCACAGCATCTTGAGATCACAGAATACTTAAAGCAGTGTGCAAGGGCGTTGGAGATGTAATACAGGATCATGGTGACAGATGACAGGACATAACAAAACGGGGGCTGCTGTGTCAGCCTCTTTTTTGCTGTCCGTTTTGCAGCTTTCTTTCCTATTTCCGGCTCAGGAGCCGCTCATAGCAGCCAGCTTCCTTTAGTTGTATTCTTGTAGCTGCATTTGTCAATGTATCATGGCTGCTATAATTGCCTCTTGACTTTAACGATTAAAAGTGTTAAAGTGTGAAAGGCGATTTTTTTAGGAAAGGAGTCTGATTATGTCATCACTGGAGGAGATTCGGAATCGTTTTAAGAATGATCATTTTGCGACGGATGCGACGGGCGTCGTGATCGACTGCGCAGAACCGGGTAAGGCTGTCTGCTCGCTGACACTGGAAGAGCGGCATATGAATGAGAACAGGGTGCCTATGGGCGGCGCGATCTTTACGCTGGCAGATATTGCCTGTGCCGTGGCGGCTAACGGCTACTCGGAGAAGAAGACGGTCAGCCAGCAGTCATCGATCACATTTCTGGCGCCGGCCAAGGGTGAGCGTCTGATCGCGGAAGCTTCCTGCCTGCGGGAAGGGCATACCACGGCGCTCTATGCGGTGGATGTACGGGACGAGCTGGGAACCTATGTGGCCCACGCTACGATGAACGGATATATTATAAAATAAAACCTATAGAGCAGATATTATATAACTGATGATATATAACTTATGATATGAAGCTGGTGATATATAACACATGATACGTAATGAATGATATTATAACAAGCAATACGAAAAAAGGAGGAACCCTATCATGGTGATCACGGAGTTTTTGGAGCGGAACGCCCGCCTGTACGGTTCGGATACGGCGCTGGTGGAGCTGAACCCCTCCCAGGAGCGGGACAGCGCTGTGACCTGGCGGGAGGCGAGTCTGATCGAGAGCGCAGGAAACGGCGCGCCTTACCGCCGGGAACTGAGCTGGGCGGATTTTGACAGGCGAGCCAACCGCTTTGCGAATCTGCTCTTAAGCCGCGGACTTAAGCGGGAGACGAAGGTGGGCATTCTGATGATGAACTGTCTGGAATGGCTGCCCATCTATTTCGGGATCCTGAAGGCGGGCGGTGTGGCCGTGCCTTTGAATTTCCGGTATTCTGCGGATGAGATCAAATATTGTCTGGAACTGGCGGATGTGGAGGTGCTGGTGTTCGGGCCGGAGTTTATCAGCCGGATGGATACGATCGTGGGAGAACTGTCCGGTGTGCGGATGATGTTCTTTCCGGGGCCGGAAGGACCTTCCTACACGGAGGACTGTCTGAAGCTGATGGGATTTTGTTCTTCCAGCGCCCCGCCGGTGGCGCTTGAGGAGACGGATCATGCGGCTATCTATTTTTCTTCCGGCACCACCGGATTTCCGAAAGCGATCCTGCACAATCATCTGGCGCTTAAGTCTTCCTGTGAGACGGAGCAGAACCATCACGGGCAGACGAAGGAGGATGTGTTCCTCTGTATTCCGCCGCTCTATCATACGGGGGCGAAGATGCACTGGTTCGGTTCCTTGATCACGGCCGGCAAGGCGGTGTTATTGCGGGGCGTGAAGCCGGAATGGATCCTGCGGGCGGTGACGGAAGAGCAGTGCACCATTGTGTGGCTGTTAGTGCCCTGGGCACAGGATCTGCTGGATGCCATCGATTCCGGCAAGGTGGAGATGGAGCATTACCTGTTGGAGCAGTGGCGGCTGATGCATATCGGGGCGCAGCCTGTGCCGCCCAGTCTGATCCAGCGGTGGAAGAAGCATTTCCCGCACCACCAGTACGATACCAACTATGGCCTCAGCGAATCCATCGGGCCGGGCTGTGTGCATCTGGGCGTGGAGAATATACATAAAGTGGGCGCGATCGGTAAGCCGGGTTATCACTGGGAGGCAAAGATCGTGAACGAGCAGGGCGAGGAGACGGCGCAGGGCGAAGTGGGCGAGTTGATTGTCCATGGGCCGGGTGTTATGCTCTGTTATTACAAGAACCCGGAGGCCACCGATGAGGTCTTAAAGGACAGATGGCTCTATACCGGAGATATGGCGCGTATGGACGAGGACGGCTTCATCTATCTGGTAGACCGGAAGAAGGATGTGATCATCTCCGGCGGGGAGAACCTGTATCCGGTGCAGATCGAGGATTTCCTGCGCAGAAACGACAAGATCAAGGATGTGGCGGTGATCGGCCTGCCGGACGCAAGGCTTGGCGAGATCGCGGCGGCGATCATCGGCCTGAAGGAAGATGTCTCCTGTACGGAAGAGGAGATCATGGAGTTTTGTAAAGAACTGCCGCGCTATAAGCGGCCGAAGAAGATTATCTTCGACGAGGTGCCGCGCAATCCCACCGGGAAGATCGAGAAGCCGGTGCTGCGGGAGCGGTACTGCCACGGCAGTCTGGTGGAAGCGCAGATCAGTCATTAATTATAAAGGGGAGAATACGGAAAATGGATCTTTTTATCAAATTAGTAATGCTTATCATCTTTTTCGGGGTCATGATCGGGATCGGTCTTTACTGCCGGAAACATGCCACCGATGTGAACGGGTTTGTGCTTGGCGGCAGGAGCGTAGGGCCCTGGCTTACCGCTTTTGCTTACGGAACTAGTTATTTTTCGGCGGTGGTCTTCGTAGGGTATGCGGGGCAGTTTGGATGGAAGTACGGTATCGCCGCGACCTGGGCGGGTCTCGGGAATGCATTCCTTGGCTCTTTGCTTGCCTGGGCGGTGTTGGGACGCCGGACCCGTATCATGACACAGCATTTAGACAGCGCCACCATGCCGCAGTTTTTCGGAGAGCGGTTTGGGAGTAAGCCGTTAAAGCTTGCGGCCTCGGCGATCATCTTTATCTTTCTGATCCCTTATACGGCCAGCCTCTACAATGGATTGAGCCGGCTGTTCGGGATGGCTTTCGACATTGATTACAGCGTGTGTGTGATCGTGATGGCAGTGCTCACGGGCATCTATGTCATTGCGGGCGGCTATATGGCTACCGCCATCAACGATTTTATCCAGGGAATCATCATGATCTTCGGTATTATGGCCGTGGTGGCGGCAGTGTTAAACAGCCAGGGCGGTTTCCTGGCGGCGCTTGATGCGTTGTCGGCGGTGAGCGACGAGTCGGTGTCCGCAGCGCCGGGCGTCTTCAATTCTTTCTTCGGGCCGGATCCGGTAGGGCTTCTTGGCGTGGTGATCCTTACCAGTCTGGGAACCTGGGGACTGCCCCAGATGGTGCAGAAATTCTATGCCATCAAGAGCGAGAGTGCGATCAACAAAGGGATGATCATCTCCACGGTGTTTGCGACGATCGTGGCAGGAGGCTGTTATTTCCTGGGCGGTTTCGGCCGGCTTTTTAGCGACAAGATCGATATCGCGGCGAACGGATATGATTCGGTGGTGCCGACGATGCTGTCAGGGTTGCCGACGATCCTGATCGCGGTGGTCGTGATTCTGGTGCTCTCGGCGTCCATGTCCACGCTGTCTTCCCTTGTTTTGGCATCCAGTTCTACCTTGACGCTGGATTTCATTAAAGGTA
>CANOCU010000065.1 GCA_947564645.1 uncultured Lachnospiraceae bacterium | reverse complement strand
TCGAGGAGATGATCGGCAACCAGAAGGTGGTGCAGGCCTTTTCCCATGAGGATGAGGCGCTTGCGGCGTTTGATGAGATCAACGGCAGACTAGAGAAGTGTTCCTTGAAGGCGATCTTCTATTCCTCCATCACCAACCCTTCCACCAGATTCGTCAACAACCTGGTGTATGCGGGCGTTGCGGTGACGGGAGCGGTGTTTGCGATCCGCGGCGGGATCAGCGTGGGACAGCTGTCCTGCTTCTTAAGCTATGCGAACCAGTATACGAAGCCTTTTAACGAGATCTCCGGCGTGGTGACGGAGCTGCAGAATGCCCTCGCCTGCGCGGCCAGGATCTTCGCCCTGATCGAGGAGGAGCCGCAGGTGCCGGATCGGGAGAATGCGGTTTCCCTGGGCCATGTGGAGGGACAAATCGACCTGGAGCATGTGGATTTCTCCTACGTGCCGGATCGGAAGCTGATTACCGATTTCAATCTGTCGGTGCGGCCGGGACAGCGTGTGGCCATCGTCGGGCCTACGGGCTGCGGGAAGACGACGGTCATCAATCTGCTGATGCGTTTCTATGACGTGAATGCCGGGTGCATCCGGGTGGAAGGAACGGATATCCGGGATGTGACCAGAAAGAGCCTGCGGGCCAACTATGGTATGGTGCTGCAGGAGACGTGGCTGAAGGGCGGAACGGTCAGAGACAATATCGTGATGGGTAAGCCGGAGGCTACCGACGAAGAGGTGGTCGCCGCGGCCAAAGCGTCCCATGCCCACAGCTTTATCAAGCGTCTGCCGGACGGGTACGATACGGTGATCGCCGAGGACGGCGGCAATCTTTCCCAGGGACAGAAGCAGCTTCTGTGCATCACGAGAGTTATGCTGTGCCTGCCGCCCATGCTGATCTTAGACGAGGCGACTTCCTCCATCGATACGAGAACGGAGATCCTTATCCAGAAGGCGTTCGCGGCGATGATGGAAGGAAGGACCAGCTTCATCGTGGCTCACAGACTGTCCACCATCAGAGAGGCGGACGTGATCCTGGTGATGAAGGACGGCAATATCATCGAGCAGGGTGATCACGAGACACTGCTTCGACAGAACGGGTTCTATGCGACGCTGTATAACAGCCAGTTCGTGGGATACAGCGCATGAAAAATGCTGTGAATCCGGTTTTGGAAGCTTCACAGCATAGCAGAGTAGCACATATCAGGAATTTAACTCTTTATAGTAGGCGGCGTCCTCATTGTAATCCATGTATTCGGAACGGATAGCAGTGATGGCGCCGTCTTCCCATGTAAAGAGAAGATAGCTGTAGATGACGGTGTGGTCCTGCAGGAAAGACTCGGAATTCAGGGTGGCGGTCAGATCAGCCTTCCCGATCTCATTCTCCTCGCAGAACCGATCCAGATCCGTGGGCGCACCGTCGATGAAGAAGGTGGGCAGCAGGAGCGTGACGGCAGAATCGAAGGGAATCTCCTCCGTGGCAAGCACCTGATATTCTTCGCCGTCAACGGAGGTGAAGATCTTGTAGTCGCCGTAGGCGGCGAGGAAGGCTTCGGCATTGTCGCCGACGGACACCTCTTTGCTGGTGGTGCTGGTCGCCGGATCCAATTCATAGTCGGCGGCATTTAAGAGCGGAGCGCTCTCGCCGCATCCGGTCAACAGTCCCGGCGCCAGGGTAAGAACAAAAAGAACAAAGAGCAGCGTGCGTATTTTCTTCATAAGATGACGGTTCCTTTCTACACTGAAGTCCAATATTCGTGCAAGCACGGTACTTGGCTCATTGCTCGCGGGAATAAAAAAAGTTCGCCGACGGCAAACTCTGGAAAATAGCAGGGGCAGTAGGAATCGAACCCACATCGATGGTTTTGGAGACCACTGTTCTACCTTTGAACTATGCCCCTATGGATGCGGTCAAGCTCTCTCAAACCGCCGAATTGTATTATAGCATAAGTGGAGAGGGGATGCAAGCGATTAAAATATTTTTTTCGATCCTGCGTCACTTTTTCACGGATGGATGCGTGTTCTATATAACAGGGCAAATAAAAGGGAAAAATAACTTTGTCGGCAAGGTCAGTCCTGTACGCCAGCAGTGTGTAAAGGCGGCGGAAGGTGGTTTACATAAAGTAAAGAATTGGGAGAGGAAGGAGATGGCGGGAAGTTGAGAGTGGAAGAAGCGGTTATGGAATATGGCGATATGCTTTACCGGGTGTGTATGGTGCTGCTGTGTAACGAACAGGATGCCCAGGATGCGGTGCAGGATACGTTCTGCAGCTATATGGAGCGCGACAAGGGCTTCCGGAACAGGGAACACGAGAAGGCGTGGCTGATCCGGGTGGCGACCAACCGGTGCATGGATGTACACAGAGGCAGGAGCAGACATCCTTTCGTGCAGTGGGAAGATGTGGATCAGTACTGTGAATTTCCGGAGCAGAGTGAGGTTCTGGCAGAACTGATGAATCTGCCGGACCCCTTGAAGACGGTAGTCTATCTGCACTATATAGAAGGGTATAAGGCGGCGGAGATCGCACAGATGCTGGGCATTACCCTGAATGCGGTGAAGAAGCGGATGCAGCGGGGCAGAGAGCGCCTGAAGCTGTCTCTTGACGGGGAGAACCAGACATCGTCAGCACATGGTTGAGGGAAAGACCAAGCGGACAGGAAAGTGCAAACAGACCGGAATGCAACGGTTTCAGGAAGGAGCGGGATAAATGAGAGCAGAGGAATTGAGAGATGCAGTCAGCGGGATCCGCATGACGGAAGAGCAGAAAAGTGCGGTACTCCATGGTGTGAAAGAACGGATGGAAGAGTCCGGAAAGGCTAGAAGAGCAGGACAGGAGAAAGGCATAGGACAGGAGAACAGGAGGGCAGGGAGCATGAAACACGGGAAAAGCAAAGGAACAGGCTGGCAGAAGAGTCTGGCGGCAGCGGCAGCCGTGCTAGTGGTGATCGGCGTCGCGGCGGTTCCGGTGAGGGCCTTCGTCAATTCTCTGGTGCGGGAGCGGTTGGAAGAGATGCCAAAGGAGGAGAAGAGGACGTATGAGGAGACGCTGAAAGAGCAGAGAGTGGCGGCGGACGGTTTCTCCAGGGCTTATACGAAGCAGGAGGAGGCAAGATATCAGGAACTGGCGCAGAAGTATCAGGAAGGTACTTTTCCCGCGCAGGAAGTCCCACAGGCAGAGAACGAGGAGGAAGCGGCGGGTTATGAATTCTGTTATCTTGTGCCTGCGTCCACCTTCTGTCTGCCGGAGCGGGAACTGACGGATGAAGAGATACTGGAGATCATAGATTTCCTTGTGAAGAGGGAGTATGCCCATACGGAAAGCTACGCCAGCGAACATGCACAGGAGATCGCGAAGGAGGAAGCGAAAGAGCAGGCAGCCATCGACGAGAATGTGGAGGACGGCGGCATCACCCAGCAGGAGGCGGTCGAGATCGGCAGACAGAAGCTTAAGGATATCTTCGACATGACGACAGACGGATTCGAGCAGAATGCCTACTATAATGAACCGGAAGAGGACAGGGGGGCGAATTACTGTGTCAACTGGTCGAATAACATCAGCCACAAGTATTACTACTTCCATATTGATGCGCGGGACGGCCATCTGATCAGAGCGAGCCATTCTTTTGGCAGTGGTGTATACGAGACGCCGTGGCTGACGATGGAGGAGGCGCAGGAACAGATCGTGCAGCTGCAGAAGCGGGCAGCGGAAGTCATGCAGGATAAGGTGGGCGTATCTTACGATAAGGTCTATGTCTATTATCTGCAGTATGAAGACGGAACGGCCGGCAATTACGCGGATTACTATTTTACGGGAGCGGACCAGACCGCTTACAAGATTTCCTATACGTGGAGCGGTATCCTGTGTGAGATCGAGGAGACGGATATTTCCACGCTGAGGGACGGTGAGGTAGAAGAACTGTGGAACGGGGATAGCTATGACAGGGCGACGGCAGTGTTCCGGGAACTTACACTGAATGGCAGATAAATCTGCCATTCAGTATAATGAAGCAGGTTCCCGGACTCGGCCAGGCTCATACCCGGCAGATCCGCCTGTAACGCCGGCAGGCATTCACCGAACAGAACACAAGCAGAAGGATGGCGGTTATCAGTGTGGCATAAAGGCTTATCATACATATGCCGTTACCGGTGCCGGGGGTGGGGATACAGGTTGCGATCTCTATTAAGTTATTGCGGTTGATCAGCAGGTAGACCGGTGAAGAATGGACCAGGCAGCCGACCAGAAAGGAGAAATACCGGCACAAGGTTATGAAGGCAGGATGCAGCGTATGCCTGGAAGAAAGGACCGTCAGCGTCGCCATCAGGCCCTGCAGCAGCATGAAGCCCGCAAAGGGAAGCGTATAGAAGATGCCTGCGTTTACTATGGCGTGAAAGCAACTGCGGCAGTGGGCGGAGACACAGATCGTGATGGCGCAGAGTTCCAATATGCCAAGCAGGCTCGCAAGCAGCACTTGGATCAGATAAACGCCGATGGACTGCATCATAAGCGGGACGGGAAGAAAGCCCTGGTGCATGATCAGGCTGGCGATACAGCCAAGGCCGTCCGTCCCGTATACCGTGATGTGGAGCAGCAGGGCAAAAAGCGCCGCCGTCAGCCAGACGCCGGCGGATATGCTGAATGCGGCGGCGACTTTGGCCAGTGTGTCCGACGCGGGGCCTTCCTTCGTGGTAAACAGCAGGGGCTTCGTGCCGATCTGTTCTTCCTCCGAGAAGACGACGGAGACGATATACAGGATCAATATACTGACGCCCAGCATCAGTATACCGAGCGTGCTCTGGAAGAGATCCCATCCGGTAAAATATTCCAGATAAAAGGCCATGCCGACTTCGTCATGGTACTGTCCCAGTTCGGTTTCGGCCAGGGGAAGGGCTTTCGTTGCCAGCCGGTAATCTTTCTGACCGTTGATGCAGCCGTCGGAAGCGTATTCCATGAGGAAGGTATTGAGGAAATTGCCGTTCTGCCGGTTGAAATTGTCCGGCGCTCCCTTTGGAAAGCCATATTTGTCCACGATGCGGGAGACCTTATCGTCGGTCAGCACACCCTTGAATTCTTCCGTGATCTGACGGTTCATCCTGACCGCGGCCAGTCCCGTATACTCTATGTCATTTATGACGCAGCGCTGCAACCGCAGATCCTGTTGGAAGATAAACAGCCCGGTCAACAGGACAGCAAGAAGGCCTGCCAGGAAAGATTTCTTGTGGCATAGTTTGTAGAGTTCCATTTTGTATAGACGCATGAGCTTACTCCATTTCTGCGCTGTTTGCGCTGTTCTACGGTCTTTTGACCAGGTACAGGTAGGCATCCTCCAGCGTCGCCTCCGTCTGCTGCGCGTCAGGCGCCGGTCTCTCTTCGGATATGATGCGAAGCTCCACTGCCTGGCCCTGGTGGCGCAGGTTGCTGATGATATACTTCCGGTCTAACAGATCGACGTCCGTCTCCGGAACGAGACATTTCCAGACACGGCCCGCGGCCCTGCTAAGAAGCAGCGATTCGTCGCCCACATGGATCAGGGAGCCGTCCTTCATGAGCAGGATCTTGTCGGCGATATATTCCACATCCGGGACGATGTGCGTGGAGAGCAGGACGAGCCTGTTTTTGCCCAGGGAACTGATGATATTGCGGAAGCGCACGCGCTCACCGGGATCCAGACCGGAGGTAGGTTCGTCCAGTACGAGGATCTCCGGGTCGTTTAGAAGCGCCTGGGCGATGCCGATCCTGCGAATCATGCCGCCGGAGAAGGTCTTAAGCTTATTCTGTTTCTCGGCGGACAGTCCAACCAGTTCCAGCAGTTCCCCGATCCGGTCACGGGCATAGTCTTCCGGCAGGGCCTTGAGGGCCGCCATATAGTGCAGGAACCGCAGGGCCGTGAAATCCTTATAATAGCCGAAGTCCTGGGGGAGATAGCCAAGGAGCATCCGGTAATTCCCGCCCAGCTGCCGGATCGGGATGCCGTCGCATAAGACCGTGCCTGAGGTGGGTTCCAAAATGCCGCACAGCATCCGCATCAGCGTGGTCTTGCCGGCGCCGTTTTCGCCAAGCAGTCCGTAGACGCCGTGGGTTAAGCTGACATTGACATTCCGGACGGCGGCCTTGTTCTTGAAAGCTTTGCTTAAGTCGGTTAATTCCAGGTTGTGCATAAGAGTTCTCCTTTGTTTAATTTATGGAAAAGAAGCTTCGTCTCCGCAGTCAGGACAGCGATGCCGGCAAAGAGCGCGGCGGCCCAGAGAAACAACGCGGATTCCGTGTACCACGTCTGCCTTTGCGAGACGGCCAGGCAGAGCAGGGACAGCGGCAGCAGGAAGGCAGAGGCGAGCCAGGCATGGCGGCGCACCGGTTCCGCCAGCATACAGCCGAAGCAGATGCACTGCGTCAGGATAAAGGGAACCAGCACGTAGAGGCCGATTTGTATCAGGCGCAGTTTCCATCGGAAGCTTACAAGCAGGATGGCGGCGGACACGGCCGACAGATTTAAGATGCCGGAAGTAAGCAGGGACAGGGCCGCCAGCTGGCTGACATGGAAGAAGCAGGTTCCGTGCAACTCCGCCATGCCGGTAAAACAGATCTTCCGAAACGCAAGGGCGGAGAAGAGCGTCAGAAAGCAGGGCAGGAGCATGGAGATGAGCATCATGCTTCTGTTCCTGGTTTCCTCCGGGATATCCAGGATCCCGACGGTAAAGAGCAGAAGCAGCATGGCCATACAGCTGAGCAGATGGACGCCGGCCAGATTTCTGTCCGTATAACGGATCAGGTGTATCAGCAGCACTTTCTTGTCCGGCAGCGGACGCACGGCCTGGCTTTGGCATGTATGCCGCAGCAGATGCAGCGTGCGGGCCCGGCGCGTCCCGTCGATGGGAAGCTGTGCGCCGGCAGAAGCGAACAGGGCCCGCAGGTCGCGGTTACTGTGCCGGGCAGGATACTTTTTTCGTTTTTCAGAGTAATGCTTCATTATAAAATACATTCCTTTCTGTCAATCCGAGATCAATCGTTTCTGCAGGGCTTTGACACCCAGACGGAATCTTGATTTGGCGGTTTGGAGGTTACAGCCGGTGATACTGGCTATTTCACGAAAAGGCAGTTCTTCGCAGAGCCGCATCACGACGACTTCGCGCTGTTTCCCGGGGAGTTCCTGCAGTGCCTGCTGCAGCAGCATGGAATCCTCGAGCCGTGACAGCTGCCGGTCCTCCGCCCCGAGCCAGGCAGTGTCCTCCAGGCAGACGGTATCCTTCCGTTGACGGAAATAGTCACGGCACAGATTACGTGCGATCATGATAAGATATCCCTTCAGGTTCCGGTGCCGGTAAGATGCCAGGTATTTGATAAAGCGCAGAAATACTTCCTGCGTGAGATCGTAGGAATCGGACTCCTGTCCCGTCAGATACAGGCAGAAGCGATAGATGTCATCGTAGTAGCGGCTTATGAGGGCATTGAGCGCGTCACTGTCCTGGTTGTGAACTTTCTGTATCAGTTCTTTATCAGTCAACGGTTTATCCTTTGCTTTCTGTAATCTCTTTATAGAAATAACCGATTCTTTCTGCTAAAAGTTTAACGGATACGGAGAAAATTTGCTACTGTTTAGAAGAGGTATCGGAGGTATCTTGACATGACAGCCGGTACGGGGTAGAATGGGGTTACATTAAGAAAGTGATTGGTTACAGGCAGTCTGCGGCAGGGCAGGCGGCATGTATAAGGAGGTATTTTTGTTATGCGGTTACATGTAAAGAAGATGGCGGCGGCATGTATGACGGGTGTACTGGCTTTGACCGTATCTGTTATGCCGGTTTCGGCACACGGGCATCATGGCAGTCTTGCAGGCGCAGGATGCGGATATGATCATGAACATCTGTGCGAGGTCTGCACGGTGGAAGATTGTACGCGAGTGGGATGGCATGTGCATGACGGGGGCACCTACTGCGGATACGATCATGTGGACGGTTATTGCGACGGTACCTGTGATGCGGTCAGGACCTGTCCGGTAGCTGACTGCAGTGAGGTGGGACATCATGTTCATGACGGGAAGAGCTACTGCGGGTATGATCATGAGAGCGGTTATTGTGACGGCACCTGTGACAGCATTGCGGTGTGTACGGTAGAAGGATGTACGGAGACCGGGCGGCATAGTCATGACGGGGAAACTTACTGTGGGTATGCACACGGCAGCGGATACTGTGATAATTCCTGCGTACAGCAGCGAAGTTCCGCGTCGGGAAGAAGAGGATGTGGAAGACATCACGGACATCATTGAGAAGGCTGCATGTATCATAAAGTAACAGGAAGAAAACCTTACGGATTGAAGGATCAGGAGCTGAAAATCTGTAAGGTTTTGTTTTTTTCTCACAATTATGCTACAATGAAAGGCAGAGACTTTCATAATAAAACAGAGGGGAGTCGGCATCCCGAACAGGAAAAGGATAGGAACTGCAGTATGCAAAACAGCGATAACATGGCAAACAGTGATCAGCTCATAGAGGTACAGAAGAAACGGATCGCAGAGTTGGAGCAGGAGACGGCCGCGCTTAAAGAGGCTCTTCTGGCTGCAGAGGAAGCGAATAAGGCCAAAAGCCGTTTCCTTTCCAATATGTCACACGATATCCGTACGCCCATGAATGCGATTATGGGTATGACTTCGATCGGCCTGTCCCATATTGACGAGAAGGCACGGGTACATGACTGCCTGGGCAAGATCCAGACAGCGGCAACGCACCTGATGAGCCTGGTGAATGATGTGCTTGATATGTCCCGTATCGACAGCGACCGGCTGACATTGAATGAGGAACCCTTTTCTCTTGCTGATCTGATTCATGACATATCTGTCATTGTCAGGCCGCAGGCGGCACAGAAGAGGCAGGAGCTTAAGATAGAGATCGGCCGGATCGAGGAGGAAGAGCTGATGGGGGATCCGCTCCATCTGCGGCAGATTCTGGTCAATATCATCGGCAATGCGGTGAAGTATACGCAGGAAGACGGAGAGATCGAGGTGCGGTTTGCGCAGCGTTATGTGACGGCAAAGCTGCCGGAAGCAGACGGTGCGGAAGGTATGATGGCGGACGCGGAAGCGGCAGAGACTCTGCCTGCCGGGAAGGTGTGGCTGGATTTTACCTGTAAGGATAACGGTATGGGGATGAGCCAGGAGTTTCTGCAGAAGATCTTCGTACCTTTTGAGCGGGTGCACAGTGAGGCGACCAGCAAGATAGAAGGCACCGGGCTTGGCATGTCCATCGTCAAGAATCTGGTGGAGCGGATGGAAGGACAGATCCTGGTGGAAAGTGAGGAGGGCGTGGGCAGCTGCTTTACGGTACAGATCCCCATGATGACTGCGCTTCAGGAGACGGCGTCCCTGCATCTGCCGGAGGGAGCATCCGTGCTCATCGCGGAGAACAGGAAAGAGCGGGCCGGCCAGATGGCCAGATATCTGCGGGAAGCAGGCCTCGTCCCCGTCAAACAGGAGAAGGGCGCGCAGGCGGTCACGTGGCTTACACAGGCCCAGTATGAGGGGCATATGCCCTGTGCCATGCTGTTGGGAGAGGAACTGTCGGATATGCAGGTACTGAGTCTGGCGTCCCATGTACGGCAGCTGGCGGGCAAAGAATTTCCGATCCTGCTCGTATCGGAGGCAGACTGGGTGCAGTTGGAATACCGGGCGACAAGGGCCGGGATCAACGGGTTCGTTCCCTGTCCTTTGTTTAAGAGCAGGCTCCTTGGAACGCTGGCAGAGCTTCTGGGGGGAATGGGCGCTGACGATGATGCGGTACAGCGGGAACTGGATTACAGTGGGTACCGGATCCTTTTGGTAGAGGACATTGAGTTGAATCAGGAGATCGCGGTGGAGCTTCTGTCTGTGACCGGCGTGCAGGTGGAGGTGGCTGACGACGGTGCACAGGCGGTGGAGAAATTCCGAAATTCTCCGGAGGGCTATTACGACCTGATCTTTATGGATATTCATATGCCGGTGATGGACGGGTATGAGGCCACAAGGAGGATCCGCGGCATGGACAGACCGGACGCTGCGTCAGTGTGGATCGTTGCCATGACGGCGGACGCGTTTGTGGAGGATGTGAGGCAGGCGAAAGAGTCGGGTATGAATGAGCACATATCGAAACCCGTAGAACCGGGTCGTCTGCAGGAGATATTATACAGACAGTTTTCCGGTTAGTGCTCTGTACTAAGATAAAGGGAAAGACGGGATCAGGAGAAACAGCGTGCTGCAGTCAGCAGCAGGAACAGAAGGGGAGAAGCGGGAAGGAATGCAGCCCTATCAGGAAGAGTATATTGCAAATTTAAGAAAGATCGCAGCCCTGGCGGCGCGGAAGAAGACGGAGGGCCATTCCGTAGAGAGCTATCAGGAGGCTCTCACCGGGAACCGGCTGCAGATTGCACAGAAGGTAGCGCGCAACATGGAATTGCTCCGGGAGGGGCTTTTTCCCCTGCTTGACCATCTTCTTGAGGCAGGGGAAGAAGAACTGCAGGAGCTGCAGGAATTTGCCGGCATATTGTTCCGGGTCGGAGAGGAATTAGACGTCGGGCTGTTCTGCCAGATCCATCAGGCGCTGCTTAACCGTGCACGGCTGAAGAAAGACAGGAACGGCATGATCCGGGAACTCTACTGGCTGGGGATCGGACGGAATAACCGCTGCAGCAAGCTGATTGGGCTGGAATATGCCGTGATAGAGAATTATACCTTTGAGATGCGGCTTTGTTTTACGGAGGCGGGCGCTTATCTGAAATATTTTGATGAGATAGAGGATTCCGAGACCAGAGGTTATATTCTGCGCGCCCGGGCCAATACGGCGCTGGGGCAGTACGCGTCGGCCAGCGAGAAGATCCAGCGGGTCAGGCAGACACTGCAGATCCTGCAGGATCGTTATTATCAGGAAAAGGAGCCGAATCTTCCCTGGGAGCGTTATATTTTCATGACCCACAGGCAGATGGCCAGCAGTATCTCTTACAGCCGGGAGAATGTTATGACCGCGCAGGACGTGGAGGCGGTCATGGAATCGGTCTATATCGTCTATCAGACACATATGCAGGAAGCGGTAGAGCGCGGGGAGCATCCGCCGATTCATTCGGCCTTCAATTACTATGCGATCTCCTACTACTGCGGCCTGGATACCTTTGACGGACTGTTGAACAAAACGGAACATCTGATGGATTCGACGGAACTTTCCGACTTTTCAGCGGAGAATATGTACGGGATCATCTCCCTGCCGGCTTTTTATCTGCAGTATCTGAAACAGTTTCCGGAGCGGATCTCCGGAAGGACGGCCTATATCGAGAATCTGTACCGGAGAATCCTGGATTATGTGGAAGTGTTTCCCGATGCGCCGGAGAATGAGATGCTTTTCCTGTATCTGCGTCAGCTGGCCAACAATTATATCGAGACGGCCGACAGCATTCCTTACGGTGCGTTTCTTTTGAAGCTTCTCATGCGGTTTGCGCCGGATATCTATATCCAGTCTTATATTGTGGCGAGGGCATCGGCCGTCCTTTGTGAGATCCTGATGACGGAGGAACCCGGCTTTTTCGACGATATCGAAGAGATCAGGAGAATAGAAGATTTACAGGAGAAGCGGCACGAAGCCAGGAAATTTGCGATGGCCTGCGGTCTTTTGCATGATGCGGGCAAGATCAATTTTATCTATCTGTATGCCCGGACAGGCAGACAATGGTTTGAGGAAGAGTATGAAATGTCCCGTCTGCATACAATAGTCGGGGAGAGCTGTCTAAAGGAATGCGCTTCTACAAGCCGGTATGCGGCGGCAGCGCTTGGGCATCACAGCTGGTATGACGGTTCCCGCGGGTATCCCGCTTCTTATGAGCGGTTAGCGTGCAGGGAACGCCAGATGGTGGATGTGATCAGTCTGATCGACTGGCTGGAAAATGTGACCGATGCCCAATGTCTGTTTACGGGCGTGAGGATGACTTTTGATGCAGCCGTGAAAAGAGCGGTCAGCCTGGAGGGAAGGCGTTTTTCACCGCTGCTTACGGCAAGGCTGCGGGATGGGCAGATCGTTGCACAGCTTAAGAAGGCTTTTGCAGAGGGCAGGAAAGAAGCCTGCAGGCAGCTGTATGAAGAAGACGGGTTAACAGATTACATTTGAAGGAGGATACTGTCATGGCAGCAAGCGAGTATACATCAGCGTTAAGACAGGGAAGGCGCAGTTATCGGGCGGCGCTTACAAGGGGAGAATATCCTTATCTCCCGGTATTGGATGAGATCATGTCCTATACGGAGATCGCAGGAATGGAAAATATCGGGATCATGGATATTCCGTTATCCAAGATCGTGGGAACGAAGACGGTTGGGCGGTCGAATGCATTTGCGGACAATTTCATGCCGCTTCTCCCGGAAGAATCGGAATTTGGTATGAAGTGGGCGGCAGTTTATAAGCATCAGATCGAGGACGGGATCAGCGACCCGATCGTGGCTTTTGAATTTATGAACCAGTTCTATGTGCAGGAAGGAAACAAGCGGGTCAGCGTCATGAAGTATATCAAGACCTACAGTATCGCGGCTTCCGTTACCCGCCTGGTGCCCAAGAAGACGGACGATAAGGAGAACCGTCTGTATTTTGAATTTCTGGATTTCTATGAGGTGTCCCACAGCTATGACGTCTGCTTTACAAGAGAGGGCAGCTATAAGAAGCTGCTTAAGCTGATGGGGAAGAAAGAGGACGAGGTCTGGAACGACGACGACAGGATGAATCTGCATTCCGCCTGCTATAATTTCGAGCGGGCTTTCATCAGGGAGCATGGGGAGAATCTGGATATCAATGTCTCCGATGCGTTCCTGATCTATGTGGAGATCTACGGCTATGATAAGGTGAAGGCACAGACGGAGAATGAGATCGTAAAGGCGCTCCAGAAGATGTGGACGGAGATCACGTTGGCCGACCAGGGCAGTCAGGTAGAACTTGTGCAGAATCCGGAGCAGACGAAAGCGACCCTGTTCAACAAGCTGATCTCGGCAGGAATACCGGATTCTTTGAAGGTGGCGTTTATCTATACGAAGACCATAGAGACTTCCAGCTGGGCCTATGCCCATGAACTTGGAAGACATTACCTGGAGCAGGCCTTCGAAGGCCGGATCAAGACGATGGCTTTCGATAAGGCGGATACGGAAGCCGAGGTGGAGGCGGCTATCGAACTGGCGGTTGCTGCGGGCTGCGAGCTGATCTTTACTACGGCGACGCAGATGGTGAACCAGAGCGTGCGCTCCGCGATCCAGCATCCGAAAGTGAGGATCTACAATTGTTCCATTATGATGTCTTATTCTTCGATCTGCACGTACTATGCGCGGATGTACGAATCCAAATTTCTGTTAGGTGCGATCGCGGCGGCTCTGTCCAGAACAGACAGGCTGGGCTATGTGGCTGATTATCCGATCTACGGGGAGATGGCCAATATCAACGCTTTTGCCCTGGGCGCCAAGATGATCAATCCGTTCGTGGAGGTGCATCTGGCCTGGACGAAAGTCAAGGGGACGGATGCGCGGGAGAAGTTAAATCAGGAGGGGATCTTCTTTATCTCCGATAATGATATGATCACGCCGGGGAACGCTTCCAGGCAGTACGGTATTTATCTGAAGAAGGAAGACGGGATGCTGGAGAATCTGGCCACGCCGATCTGGCACTGGGGCAAATTCTATGAGCAGATCGTCAGGAATCTCTACAGCGGCGGCGGTACGGAGGCGGATGCGCAGAAGGGGAAGAAGGCTGTCAACTACTGGTGGGGTATGTCTGCGGACGTGATCGACGTCATCTGCTCGAAATCCATGCCGCACGGCACCAACCGGCTGATCGAATTTCTGAAAAGTTCCATCCGGGCCGGGGCATTCCATCCTTTCGACGGTCCGATCTATGCGCAGGGCGGCGTACAGCAGTGCGAGAAGGGAAGGAGTCTGCAGCCGGATGAGATCATCACCATGGACTGGCTGGCCGAGAATGTGGTAGGAAAGATCCCGGATCTGGAGGAATTGACAGAGGAAGCCCGGGCGCTGGTAGAATTCCAGGGAATCAGAGTGGATGAGTCCGACACGGAGAAGAGCGCCGCTGTCCGGAAAGATACACCGGCAGAGAATGGAGGACCCGCATGAAGATCCTGGTACTTGCCGACCAAAAATCAAAATACCTGTATGACTTCTATGAACCGGATAAACTCAAAGATATCGACCTGATCATATCCTGCGGCGATTTGTCGCCGAACTATCTGTCTTTCTTCGTGACGCTCTGCAATGTACCGTTACTCTATGTCAGGGGCAATCACGATGACAGATATGAGAAATCACCGCCGGAAGGTTGCATCTGCATTGAGGATGACGTCTTTGTCTATGAAGGGATCCGGATTCTTGGCCTGGGAGGTTCCATGGAGTATATTCCGGGAGCCAGCAACCAGTATTCGGAGAAGAAGATGCGCAAGCGGGTACGCAAACTGCGTTATAAATTGTGGAGACACAAGGGTTTCGATATTCTTGTGGCCCATGCGCCCGCTTATCAGGTCAACGATCTGGAGGACCTGCCTCACCGGGGCTTTAAGATTTTCCGGACGCTGATGGAGA
Organism: uncultured Lachnospiraceae bacterium; assembly: GCA_947564645.1. Lineage (GTDB taxonomy): Bacteria > Bacillota > Clostridia > Lachnospirales > Lachnospiraceae > UBA3282. The sequence continues at coordinate 6,839 of CANOCU010000065.1, read as the reverse complement.
AGTATGAGCCCAGCTTCTTTTTTCATGGGCATGTACATGCCAATTACAGCAGAAGTTTCAAGCGGGAGGACAAGTTTGGCAAGACGACCATTGTCAACGGGTTTGAGTATTGTATCGTGGAGTATCCGTCCTAAGCCGCTTTACTTCAAAGACAGGACAGGCTTACAGGAGCCTGAAGAAACGCCTCTGCTTTCTCTACCGCGCTGCGGATATAATCTCCCATAGGGGCTTCGGCAAGGCCTGCGATAGAATGGTTGCAGCGGCTGACCGGAATCAGGATCTTGAAGGCGCGGCTGGCGCTGACTGCGGTGGCGATCGACGGGGTGATCTCTCCTAAGAGGGCGTTGGCGAAGACGATACCGATGGGGCCGATGATGAGATCGGAGTCGGCCGCATTTACGATCACGGCATTTTCGCCGGTGGCGCCGTAGTCCGCTCCCGCTTTGAGCATGGCGGCGGTGGCAGCGCTGTTGGTGCCGATGGCATACAGTTTTAGTGTTTCATGTTTTTTCTTAAGTTGTTCGATGACGGTGCGGCCGATGCGGCCGCCCTGTCCGTCTATGATGGTGATCTTCATCTGAATCCTCCTTGTATTATGGTTTGTAATATAGTTTAAGCCGGGCAGCTCTGCCTTGCCACATACGGTGTGGGGAAGGTAATGCCGGTAGGGGCATACTTAAAATTTGTCAGGGAATCCGACAGGATTCTCAGGCATTCTTCGGCCATATCTTCAAAGGGCAGGCTGATCACGGAGAGAGAAGGAATACTGTATTCCTCCTGCTCCGGTCTTCCGCTGCCCACACTGATGACTTCGATCTGTTCGGGAATGCGGATCCCTTTCTCGTAGAAAGCTTTCAGCGCGCCGAGCGCAATGCTGTCGGAGGTGCAGAAGAGGCAGTCCGGCAGAGGATTTAAATCGCACAGCGTCAGGGCTCCAAGATAGCCTCCCTTCATGGAGTCTTCCACCATAACAGAGACGGGACGCTCCATGGCGGACTCACTGACCTGAAACTCGAAGACATTTGTCCTGATATTCATCCCGGAAAAAGTGGCGGGAGACTTTAGAAGGGCAGGGTGTCTTTTGCCATGCGCGGCAAAGATATCGGCCGGCAGGGAGCCGATCGTCCTGTCATCCATGTTCACGGTAGCATACTTTGAGGAATATCTGTTGTACAGGACGATGGGAATGTGAAAATCGTTGGCTTCCAGATATTCCATATCGGATTCCGAGGGATTGCAGATGATGATCGCGTTGGTAGTAAGTACGGACTCCTGCGTCAGGGCATCCCGCAGATGATTGTTCTCATAGGGAACGATGGAAAGCTGGAATTGATAATTGTTTTCCAGGATGGCGATCTGCAGGCCTTTCAGGAAGCGGGAGAGCAGATGGATCCGGTTATCGGACACCCAGTAGAGGGAGATGTTCCACTTTGCGGAAAGGCTGCCCCGCAGTATTTTGGCCTGAATATTCGGCTTATATCCCATCTCTTTGGCGGCAGTTAGGATCTTCTGCTGGGTTTCTTTCCTGATTTTGCGCTTGTCGCCGTTTCCTTTCAGAACGATGGAGACAGTGCTGGGGGAAAGTCCCAGCCTGGCAGCGATATCCTTGATGGTAGTCATGGTAAACCTCCGGCCGTAACGGTTATTCTGGCGTCGATTCCCGCCAGGTTATCTATACAATAAACGAGATACGTGTGAAATGCAAGCCTAAAGAGGAGAATGTATCTCTCAATCTTTTCAAAAAAGTACAACGTTGTATCTTGACATTGTGCGCCAGAATATTATACTGGTAGTATAAGTACAACGTGGTACTAATATGATAGTGAAGACTGTGCCATTATGTGAAGACAGCAGGATATGAGTTTGTGCCTGCGCTTAGATTTGCAGGATAAACAGAAAAGGGGGATTTTCTATGACTGATCAGGAAAAGGCGGCCAGGATGCAGGCCGAGATGGAAGAACGCATCCGTCTGGGAGTATTGGGGATCAGGGCGGAGTTCGATGCCTGTAAGATTGCGGGAGAAGCGTGCGGGTATACGATGGAAGAGTGTTTCCTGCCGATGCCGGACGGGGTTAAATTGTATACGGTGATTTACAAGCCTGCCGGGAAGGAAAGCTTTCCGGTATTGATCCAGAGAAGCTGTTACCCAACCCAGATGGAGATCTATCAGGTATACGGGGAGGAACTGGCCAGGCGCGGCTATGGCTATGTCCTGCAGATCTGCCGGGGGACGGGCAGAAGCGAAGGCGAGTGGGAACCGAATGTGAACGAGCGCGGAGACGGCCTGGCAGCGCTTGGCTGGCTGAATGATCAGAAATGGGCGGAGAGTATCGGCTATTTCGGGGCAAGCTATCTTGCCCTGACGGGCTGGGCCATTGCGGATGCGGTCCCGGAGAAGGTCAAAGGGATGATGCTGACCGTATACGGGACCGACCGTTTCAAGTCGGCTTATGAGAAGAGACTGTTCCGTCATGACGTGCTGACCGGGTGGAGCATGGCCAATGCAGGTCATCCGGTAGATGCGGATTATCTGGCAAGCTGCCGGTTCAGACCCCATGCGAAGGTAGACGAGGCGATGTGGGGCGGCAGGCTATCCTGGTATCAGGACTGGATCCATGCGGTAGAACGAAATGACGTCTACTGGCAGCAGGGTTTTTGGAAGCAGCTTATGGATATTCCGGGTAAGACGAAAGTGCCGGTCTATATTGTGGAAGCCTGGTATGACCATCATTTTGGCAGCGCCATGAATACCTGGAGCGCATTGGATGAGGAGACTAAGGAACACAGCTGGCTGGATATCGGCTGCTGGAACCATATGTCGGCAGACTGTATCGAATGGGGGCAGCAGGCGCATCTGGAAAACGGGGATGTGAAGCGGATCCTGGAATGGTTTGATCTGCTTCTGAAGCAGAAGAAGACGCCGCAGAAACGCATCCGCACTTATGTGATGCGGGAAGACTGCTGGCGGGAACATGAGACATGGCCCCTGTTCCCGGAAAACAGCAGGAAATATTATCTTCGAAGTGACAGGACTTTAAGTGACGAGCCGGGGGAGACAGGGGAGATCACCTTTACCTATGATCCGGAGGATCCCTGCCCTTCCCATGGGGCGGAGAGTGTACTGACCACTATCACGGAGGCAGGAACACTGCTGCAGCCGGAACCGGATTACCGGCCCGACGTGGTAAGCTTTCTTAGTAAGCCGCTTGTGGAGAAACTGGAAGTCGCGGGCCGGATCAGGGTGCGCCTTCAGGTGAAAACGGATGTGGAGGACACTGCCTTTTCGGCAAAATTGTGTGAAGTATTTCCGGATGGCAGGGCGTATAATATCCGCAGCGGCATCACTACCATTGCGGCAGATCTGTCGGAGGGGGCAGGTTACAGACCCGGAGAACAGACGAAAGTCTGCGTGGACTTCTGGGATATCGTGTGGACGCTGCAGCCGGGAAGCCGTCTGCGGTTGGATATTTCCTCCTCTGATTTTCCCCAGTATGCGGTTCACAGCAATTATGCGGGCATCTGGTCGGATCAGGAGGAAAGCAGGATCGCCCATCAGGTGATCTGCACCGGCAGCGGGGAATGCTGCCTGGAGCTGCCGGTGACGGCGGCGGCCGAACAGGCTGTATTGCCGTGAGAACGGCGTTATGGTAATAAAATAAGAAAAAGGAAGGGTAAAGCTATGAAGAAGATTGCGATTGGCGGTGGTCAGGGCTTTTGGGGGGATTCCCCGGATGCTGCGCTCCATATGCTGCGTCATGCGGACATTCAGTATATGGCATGTGATTATCTGGCGGAACTCACTATGTCCATCATGGCCAAACAACAGCTGAAGGATCCGGGTAAGGGATTCGCTCCGGATTTCGTGACGAGGATCTTAAAAGACGGCGGCAGGGAAGCCTGGGAAAAGAAGATCCGTATTCTGACCAATGCCGGCGGCATGAACATCACGGGATGTGTGGAAGCCATCAGACAATGGGCGGAGTCTGCAGGAATGAAGGGTTATAAGATCGGTTATGTGACGGGGGATTCCATCAAGGAGAAGATACCGCAGCTTTTGAAGGAAGGCTGGACTTTCCCGAATTTCGATTATGACGGCGATTTTAACGAGATTGTCGACAAGATCTATAACTGCAACGCCTATATCGGCCATGAGAAGATCAAGGAGTGCTTAAATCAGGGCGCTGACGTGGTGATCACCGGACGGGCGGCGGATTCCGCACTGTTTCTGGCACCTTTTGCCCATGAATTCGGCTGGGCGGAAGATGACTGGGATAATCTGGCCAGAGGCATTATGGCAGGCCACTTGCTAGAGTGCGGCGGTCAGGGGGCGGGCGGCAATTACATGTATGACTGGCGCAGCGTTCCGAGAATGGATGAACTGGGATTCCCGATCGCGGAGATTACGGAGGATACCTTCGAAATCACGAAAGCGCCTGACTGCGGCGGCGTGATCTGCGAGCAGAGCTGCAAGGAACAGTTCCTCTATGAAGTACTCGATCCCGCCAACTATATGACGCCCGACGTGAATGTGGATATTAGCAAGGCGACGATCACGCAGGTGGGGCCTGACAGGGTGCGCATCGGCAATATTCACGGCAAGAAGAGGCCGGATGATTTAAAGCTGTGTGTCGGGTATCACAAAGGATGGAAGACTGTGTCCATGTTAAGCTTCGCCTGGCCGGATGCCTATGAGAAGGCACAGTACTGTGCGGATGTGATCATGAAGAAGATGGCAAGACGGGGGATGAAGGCCGATGATGTACATATCAGCTATATCGGTGTGAACAGCCTGCACCTGAACGTGGCGGATATGAGCGAGGAATCTCTGAAGAACCTGAATGAGTGTGTGCTTCGGATCGCCGTGTTCAGTGAGGATAAGTCGGAGTGCGCGAAGATCATCCCGGAGATCAGCCCGCTGCAGTTAAACGGACCTCCAGGAGCTTCTTTCTTCGGCGGGCGCGCTCATGTGCAGGAAGTGATGGCACTGTGGCCCACCTATGTTCCCAGGGATGCTCTCGATATTCAGGCGCATATTCTGGAAGTCTAAAGTAAACTTACATCATGCCATAGCCTGCCGGTTGGCGGGCCGCATGGCCATTTGGATCCGGTCCGTCACGCAGCGATTCAGGATGGCCGGATACAGTAACACTGTTACAGTTTAAGGCATGGCAATAAGATCAGCAGGAAAGGAAGGAAGATAAGATGGCGGAAATCTATTTGAATGATATCGCGCATGGCCGCAGCGGGGACAAGGGTGATACGAGCAATGTCTGCGTTTATGCGAGAAAGCCTGCGTACTATAAGATCATCGAACGGGAAGTGACACCGGAAGCGCTTCATGCACATTTTGGCGATATGGTGAAAGGGGAGATCGTCCGGTATGATGTGCCGAGCCTGGGCGGATTCAATTTCGTGATGAAACATGCTCTGGGAGGCGGCGCGACCATGAGCCTGCGCCTGGATTCCCTGGGGAAATCGATGGGAAGCGCGGTGATGCGGTTGAAGATCCATGTGACAAAAGAGGAACTGGCACAGATCAAAGCCGAATCCGCAAAAGGGGAAATTGAGGAGGTTTAGACATTGAATGGCGAAACGATTCAGGATATACAGGCATTACAGGATTTAAAAGTACTCGATCTGACGAGAGTCGTAGCCGGACCCTATGCCGGATCCATTCTGGGAGATTTTGGTGCAAGCGTATTGAAGATTGAAGTTCCCGGGCGTGGCGATGACGCGAGAGGGTACGGTCCTTATGAAAACGGTGAGAGCATGTACTATGCGAACTTAAACCGGAATAAGAAGGGGATCACGCTCAACTTAAAGACGGATGAGGGAAAAGAGATCTTCCTGAAACTGGTCAGGGACGCGGATGTCCTTCTGGAGAATTACAGGCCGGGGGTGATGGATAAGCTGGGACTTGGCTATGAGGTGTTACATGAATTAAATCCCCGTCTGATCTACGGTGCGCTATCCGGTTTCGGTTCTTATGGCCCTTATTCCCAGAGGCCGGGATATGACATTGTCTCCCAGGGAATGGGCGGTCTTATGAGCATTACCGGCGCGGAGAGTGGCGAGCCGACGAGATCCGGGAATGCCATGGGCGATATACTGGGCGGCATGAATCTGGTGATCGGTGTCCTGTTGGCTGTTCATGCGAGAGACCTGACCGGAGTGGGCCAGAGGATCGACGTATCGTTAGTGGATTCGGTCGTGGCAAGTCTGGAAAACGCGTATGTCCGCTATTTTAAGTCGAAACAGATCCCGGAACGGACCGGCAATGCATATGCTTCCATTGCGCCCTATGACACCTATATGGCGAAGGACGGATGGGTCATTCTTGCCTGCGGCAATCAGAAATTGTATGAAAAGTTCTGTACGGAAGTGTTGGATATGCCCTGGATGATCACGGATGAGCGTTTCCTGACAGTACCCTTGCGGGTAAAGAATAATAAGATCCAGAAAGCTTATATCGAAGAGTGGAGCAGACAGTATACGGTGGATGAGATCGTTGAGAAGATGCTTGGTCAGGGGATTCCGGCGGCACCCCTCTATGACGTCAAACAGATCACGGAGGATGCGCATATCGCAGGCGCACGGGAAATGTTCATCGAGGTGGAACATCCGGTGATCGGCAGGTCTAAGGTGAATGGCAATCCTGTTAAGCTGATGGATATGATGCCCAGGATCAACTGTCCGGCGCCGACCCTCGGACAGCACAATGAGGAAGTCTTAGAAGCGCTTGGCTATACAAAGCAGCAGATCGAAGCGCTGCGGGCAAAGAAAGTAATCTGAAAACAAAAACCTCGAAGGTTTGGGTCCTTCGAGGTTTTCGCTTGTGT